>CANLFK010000158.1 GCA_947489925.1 Candidatus Caenarcanales bacterium | reverse complement strand
TAAGATATTGCCCCGGTACTCAAACTGTAATGCCTAGGGATTTAACTACTTGTCGTTGGCAAACTGAAAAATGTCAAAATGATCCAGTTGTGTGTACCACCGAAGTAAGATATTGCCCCGGTACTCAAACAGTAATGCCTAGAGATTTAACTACTTGCCGTTGGCAAACTGAAAAATGTCAAAATGATCCAGTTGTGTGTACCACCGAAGTAAGATATTGCCCTGGTACTCAAACTGTAATGCCTAGGGATTTAACTACTTGTCGCTGGCAAACTGAAAAATGTCAAAATGATCCAGTTGTGTGTACCACCGAAGTAAGATATTGCCCCGGTACTCAAACTGTAATGCCTAGGGATTTAACTACTTGTCGTTGGCAAGAAGAAAAATGTACAATTCCCGATGATCCAATTGTTTGTTCAACTAACATAATATATTGCCCTGGTACTAAGACAGTAATGCCTAGAGATTTAACTACTTGTCGTTGGCAAACAGAAAAATGTCAAAATGATCCTCGAATTTGTGTATGTCCATATTTTGCACCAAACTGTGGTAGTTTAGGCTCTTGGAATGAATCTTATACTTTGAAATGTCAAAATGGTCTGACAGCAAAATGTTTTCAAACTCATTGTGGAGGAAAACCAGAAAGCTACCTCTGAAACCTTTACTTTTGATGAATTAAAAGAAGGCTGAAAAAAATATTCCGTTGTGATTGTTTATAAGCCAAATTTTAATTTATTTTAATCTTTAAATTTTATAGCTGATTTTTAGTTCTTTGTGAGCTTCTTTTCAGCTATATTTTTATTTAATCAATCGGGATGAAAGGATTCGAACCTTCGACCTCTGCGTTCCGAACACAGCGCTCTACCAAGCTGAGCCACATCCCGACAAATAATCAATTTAATATTCTAAACGATAAAACCCCAAAAAGATTTTACTTAAAGACAATTATAATCATTTGATTCAAACTTCTAGTTTTTAGTCTAAAATTCAATTAGTTTTATATTATTTATTTAATTTCAATGGAAAATCTTGGCGAGCAAAAATCTCAGCATATATCTCAGTTTTTACAAATTGAAAATACCCAAAACAAAGTACCCGAAGAATTAAAAGGTAATGTTTTCACAACTAGCTTTAATAATTTTGTCGATGCTGTCTATAATTGGGCAAGATCAAATTCAATTTGGCCTTTAACTTTTGGTACTTCTTGCTGTGCAATCGAGATGATGTGTACGGGTATGTCCAATCACGATATGTCTCGTTTTGGTTTTGAAGTGTTTAGAGCTACCCCAAGGCAAGCTGATGTTATAATTACCTCTGGCACAATTGTCCGAAAAATGGCTCCAGCTTTAATAACATTGTATGAGCAAATGCCAGAACCCAAATATGTCATTGCCATGGGAGCTTGTACTATTACGGGTGGTATGTTTCATGATTCTTATTCGGTAGTGCAAGGTGTAGACCGCATAATACCAGTTGATGTTTATGTCCCCGGTTGTCCGCCTCGCCCCGAAGCTTTATTACATGCCTTTTTAAGTTTGCAAAGAAAAATCCAAAAAGAAGGCTTAAAAGAAAGATTAGCTCGCAGACAAATTCCTTATATGGGTGTTAATGCCAAAACAGGTCTGCCCATTCCTTATGAAGAATTTGAAAAAGAAATGTCTTTTAGCTTAGCTGATGAACAGGAATTACGCAAAATTGGAGCTTTGGGAGCGGTGAAATAATCTGAATTAGTTTGGCATTTTTAAACAAATAAAAATCAACAAGTCTTTTTCTAAAGGATTTTATTAGTTAAATCACCCCCTTCGTTCATTTGCAAGGGGGAACTAAATGTTTTCATGTTTTTTTTATTTTACCAATTTCCCTATTTCAAGATTGTTGGCGGCGGAAAAGACTATAAAGTAAATAATCTAAGTATAAAAACTTTAAAATAATTAAGTTAAGTTTTTATAAGCAATTTTATTTAAAAGATTTAAGTTAAGCATAATTCTGTTAATGACAATAATTCATCTAAGAAGTTTTCGGCTTTAATTAAGCTCTCTTCGCAATTAGAACAAATAGTCAAATGTCCCATTTTTCGTAAAGACCGAGCAGGCGATTTGTGATACCAATAATATTGTACAGCTTCCAATTCCAGTTTTTCGGTTTCAATGAAATTATTAAATTTTTGTTTTAAAAGCTCAAATTTTTCTTCGGTTAAACCAATTAAATTAGTCATTGAAAAATACTTAAACTTCAATTCAATCTCTGAACAAGGTAAATCACAAATAGCTTTAATATGAGTTTCAAATTGATCTTGATTACAGGCTTCTAAACTAAAATGACCAGAATTATGTACTCTTGGAGCTAATTCATTCAATAAAAGAACTCCCTCTTCATTCTCTAGTTGGAAGAATTCAATCGCACAAGTACCAATATAATTTAATTTATTTAATATTTTTTTAGAAGTACTTTTTAATTTATCTTGTACTTTTTTGCTAATTTTGGGGCTTCGAGAGCGATATAAAATTCCTCTTTTATAAATATTGACAGGGATTGGAAAATGTATAATTTCGCCACTTTTAAATCTGGTAGAGATAATTGATAATTCCCGAAAAATTGGCACTTCTTCTTCAAGCAAACATTCCTGACCGCCTAATGATTCCCAAGAAGCTTTTAAAAAACTAATTTTATCAAGGGTTAATTGTCCTTTTCCATCATAGCCACCTTCACAGTTTTTCAGTCTCCATTGCTTACCAAAAGTTTTTCCTTCAACATCTTTTAGATTTTCTGCATTCTTTAAATAATAAAACTCAGGTATTTTAATTTTTAATTGTCTAAAGAATAATTTTTCCTGAAAACGATTACTAAATTGATTTAAAATTTCAGCCTGTGGAATAAGCTTTTCGGCTAATTTTTCTTTTAATTCCAAAGATATAGATTCAGTTTCATATATAATTAAATCAGTATTTTTAAAAAAAGAGTCAATTTCTGATAAGTCAAAATGCTCATCAGTCCAATCTTCAACTGAATTTGAGCTAATTGTTTGAACTGAAATATGAGCTTGTAAACTACAAGTAAGCCTATTTGCCGCCAAAGCCAAAAACCTGCCTAATTGTCCAGCCCCAGAATTTGGTCCGATAATTCCAAGTTTAATCATTATAATTTTTTATACATTTAGATAATCATTTCTTAAAAGGTTTATTTTGGCATAAAAAGACTTAAAATTTCTGAGTATAATAAAAGCTATTGTGTTTTAGCTCTGAGAGGCATTATTTAATTATTCAAATTCAATTACCAAATTAGCATTTCCTTTAATTGGCAATTCACCCGGCATAATATTAGTAATTTCAGGAGCTGAAGCCGCTCCATCCGCCGCGTAAGACATATTAGCTTCCTTCTGTGCATAGCTTGATCTGACAAACATCTGTGAATTTTGATTAGCTTGTAAATTTATTTCTTTTACTCTCACAAATTTTAAACCCATAGAATTTAAAACTTCCTTGGCGGTTTGCAAAGCATTATTTGAGGCTAAGGCTAAAGCTTTTTTTTCAGCTGCTTTTACTCGTTCAGGCGACACACTAAAATTAACAGACTCAATACGATTAATAGAATTAATAGCCGCTAAATCAATGGCTTTGGAAATTAGTTTTAATCTGTCTTCTCCAATAATACGAATCCTTATTTTCTGAACAGCTCTATATGAAAGTATTTTATTTGGCTTAGAATTATAATCTCTGATTGGCTGAAGAGAGCTTTCAACTGTTTTAATTTCATTTGGCAAAATATTAATTCCTTTTAATTGACCAATAAAAGAAGTTAAAGTAGCACTAGCTTTTGTTTGAGCTTCCGAGGCAGATTTGCTATCGGCTTCAATACCCAAAGTTAATTCTCCAACATCTGGAATAACAATTTCTTCGCCTTCACCCGAAATAGTTAAGCTGGGAGGTTTGGGAGTTTCAATATCATGCGAAAAGCTAGTTAAAGAATTGGCACTTGAAAATAAAATAATTAAGCCAAATAAAAAGAGTTTCTTGTTTTTCATAGTAATTAAGCACTGCAAAGTATTTAATTATGAGTTTAGCTGATTTTAGACACATCAATAGACAAATTAGAACAAGAAATTTTGAGATTTAGCTTTACTTGATTTTTAGACTAAAAAGTATTAAGATAAGAATAAGAATATAATAAATCTTTTTAAAATAAATCTATAAATATCATGTTTATTAATCCAGCAAATTATTCACCTGGAGGAATAAGTATATTGGGAGGAACTAATAGTCTTTCTGGTATAGCTAATAATGCCCCTGCTAAGACAAATTCAGCCCTCTCTTCAAAATTATTAGTTCCAGCACCCAGTCAAACATTATCTGAAGAACAAAGCTCTGAAGCTCCAGCCATTGGTGGCGTATCAAAAGAAGAAGAAAAGTCATTTTTTGACAATCTTATGCAACTTGGTAAAAAATTCGCCATGGATTGTTGGGGTTTTATCACTGAACATAAGGCTTTAGCGGCCGCCATTGCTTCAATTGTTGCGGTACTTGTGGTTTTTGGTAGAAGAAGAAATGTTAATATATAAATTTGGAAAGCAATATTTGATAAACAAAAAAACTTATGATATTTATAATTTTTTGATATAGGCAAATATAAATAAAAGATTATGGTTTTAAATTTATTTATTAATCCTAAGTATATTGTCCA
>CANLFK010000157.1 GCA_947489925.1 Candidatus Caenarcanales bacterium | reverse complement strand
TGCTGGACAAACTAGATGATATATCAAAACTGTTACATTATGGCTTTTATGAATGTATTTGCTCACGCATCTCTTTTATCTCTCTATCGTAGCAAGCTACGGGGAATTTTACCCTCAGTGATTAAAAGCAATCACAATTGCAAGTCTTTTCACCCCCAACCCCCTGAAAGTGGGCTATTAGAGGCATTTAAACCTTGAAAACAATAAATCTGAAATAACAGATTTATTGAGTGTCCCCTTCAAATTATTTATTTCCTCTAATGTTTTGCTATAAATTATCTGTTATTTTCATGCTTTCTACGCTTACAGTACAAACTTTGTTTAGTAATTCAATTACTTTTTCTTTATAATCAGTAAATTTATAAGTATTAAACTTTTCCTCTATGGTTCCGTCTCTTGACTTACTTTCTTTATACTGATCAAGTATCCATTCTAAAGCCGAACGATTGCCTAATTTGTATTCCCAAGCAGTTTTTGGTATTCCCGTGAGAGTAGTTTTTTCATCAATTATAATTTCACCAGTTAATTTATTAGCTTTAAGTTTGGCTTTGTAGCCACCCGTCCCCCTAAAGTGGGTGAATTCTGTTTCTGGCTTTTCTATTCTTTCTAATTCAAAAGGTTGTACTTGTTCATAATTTAAATGTAATTCCATAAGCTCTTTGCCAGCCTTAGCCCATTTCCAAAAATCATCATAAAAAGGTATTCGTGGAAAATCTCTTTTTAAATTTTGTTCATACTTTGCTTTATAAGCGGGATTGTGCAAAACGGCATAAACATAATGGAAAATATTTTCTTTAGTAATAGCCCCCCAGCCCCCTAAAGGGGGAGTTCCGGGATTGCACCCACCAAACTCTTTTTTGCTACTCTGAATATTTTTTTTAGATTTTATTTTTGTATCTTGAGAAATTACTAAATTGTCTTCAATTCCCCCTTTAGGGGGCTGGGGGGCTTCATACCTTTCCCGAAACAACTTTAAAGCCCAGTTTGTTATATTTTCAGTTCTGTTAAATCCTTGCCCTTAACAGGGGGAGTTTTATCTATTTCTGTTATTCTGTTCAGTTTTTGATTTTGCGTTTTACTTTCGTTTATATGATAATCTTTTTGTAAATCTTGAGGTGTACTAGACAACTCTAAATTCCCCCTGTTAAGAGGGGGTACTTCATAAACATAAAGCGGAATAAAAGGTGTTCCTCTACCTGAAAAACCTGCATCTGGTAATTCTCTTGTTGCTAAAATTGTAAAATCAAATAACTGAGCATGATTATGAATTGTTAAACAAATATTCTCTAAATCAAGCTCTCTGCCAAACATATCATAATGATTTTGCGTAAGTCTATCACTTAATAATTTTTCAGAATAATAATACTTTTTTGTAAAAGGTCTATAAATACTACTAATAATTAGGTTTTTATTGAATACTATTTTTTGCTTACGATTTAAAATATTTTTTAATGCTTCACTCCATTTTATAGTTGTGTTCCAAGTACCCCCCAGCCCCCTTGACAGAGGGAGTTCAGAATTGTCAAGTTTTTTATTATTCTGAATATCTTTTTTATTTTTAGACTGCATTATTATATCTTGAGAACTTACTAAATCCTCTAAGTTCCCCCTGTTAAGGGGGTTAGGGGGTACTTCACCTATTGAATGATTTAGGGGGTTTGTATTAAAAGTTTCAATAAAAAACTTCATTTTATTTTCTAAATTTATTTTATCAAAATCATAAACCCACTCATCACGATTGGTTGAAACCCCAAAAGAAAACAATTTAAAAATAGCATTACCGCCTTTATTATTTTTTACATCTTTATCACAAAGCGGTATTAAACTTTCCCAATCTTCTTGAATTCCCTCATTCAGCCAATTACCTTTAGCATCTGGTCTTATTCTTTCAAAGGGTATATTTTGAAACTGAGTATCTTTTAAAAAGTTTAATTTTTCTTCTTTTTTAGCCCCGTCTGGCACAGAGAAATAATAAATTTTAGCTTTATTTTCTTCTTGATTCATAGTTTTAATAAAGTTATTAAGTTTTTATTTAAAGTTTTTATTTCTGCACTAGATACAACTCCTAAAATGCCCACAATAGATTTAGTATCTAAGCTTATAATTTTTCTTAATTTTATGACTGAAAGAAGTTTTAAACCATTTTCGGGATTGGGCTTTAAAGTAATATCTTCGGCTTCAACAAAAGGTATTTGAGAAGTTATTAAAGCAGTTGTAGTTGTTTTCTGATTTGAAATTAATACTAAACATGGTCTCAATTTTGTTTGAGGTTCATCTAAAAAAGGAAAATGGGCTAAAATAATATTACCTTTTTGTATTCGTCTCATTGAAATTTTTCCTTAAGGTCAGAAGAAGAATAAGCATAATCATTTTGTAAAAAACTATATGTTTCTGGATTATCTTTCATAATTAAATTTTCATCTAAAAGTTCTTGTGTATTTTGCAAACTTTTAGGCTGTGCAATAAAAGATTTAATAAATTGGTTTAATATCTCTATCTGCTCATCAGTTAATGAACTAAGAGTATTGATTATTTCTTGTTGTTTTAATTGATTAATCATTTTATTTTCCACCTTTTACTAAATACATTATAGCTACGCCAGTCATAATATTAAAAACATTTTCTCCTTGAGTTGTATCGCTCTTTCTGATGTCGCCTTTCAAGTCAATTATATAAATTTCATTAAAGTCTTTTTGGGCTATTTTTCTAAAGCCATCAAAAGTTCTACTATCAATAAAACTTCTATTTGTAATAAAAGAAATAATACCATCACCGCTTAATCTATCCATTGCCCAGCGGTAAAAGCGAGCATACATATCATATAATTTTGTTTTTTGAGCGGTACTTTCTGCAATATAAGTATCTTTTATTCTTTGATCTATTTCTTTATATTCACGGTTTTTATTATTATCATTTTCATTTTGTTGATTAGCATTATAAGGCGGATTTCCAATAATCACACTTATTTTTTTACTATTTTGTTTTTTAATTCTCTCGACATTTTCTAAAGAAATTCCACCAAATAAAGTAGTTTGTTTAGTTTCAAAGTTCAAAGCCAAAGTATTATCGAGAGTATCCACAAAGCACAAATTAGTAAATTCTCGGTATTCATTCATTCTTTTTTGATAAACCGCTTCAATATTCAAATTAGCGATATAATAAGGCAATAAAGCCATTTCATTTGCATTAATTTCATTTTCATATTTATACTGCAATTTATGCGGAGGTATATGTTCTATTAATTCAGTTATATAAGTTCCTGTTCCAGTACAAGGATCAAGTATTTCAATACCTTTATCCGAAAGAGTTTTATTAAAATGTTTTTCAAGCAAATAATCAGTACCTTCAAGCATAAACTTTACTATTTCATTAGGAGTATAAACAATACCTAAACGGTCAGCTCCAGCTGGATTATAAGCTTTATAGAAATTTTCATAAATTATTTTTAAAAACTTTTGCTTTTCATGATGACTTACCATTTCATTAGCACGGGCTTTAATTGTATTATAATAAGGTCTAATTGAATTTAATAAATTTTGCTTGGTTGTCCCTCTAAAAAAGCTTCTCTCTAGTTCATACAAAGTATTTGCAATATTATTTTCTCGGTGATAATCAGCATTATCAAAAATACTTACAAAAATTTCTTCGGTGAGTATATGCTGAATTAACATTTCTCGAATATCTTTATCTTGAATATCTGGATTAATTGAGCTTTGACAAAGTTTTAAAAAGTCTTCTTGTTTCTGTTTATAATTTGTATTTTCTTTAGCTTCTTTATTTATTAGCTCTCTCAAAGCCAAAACAATACTTGGTAAATCAGTTTTAAATTTTTCAATTGCTAAATTAAACTCTAAAACTTCCGCTCTCTGATAAGAAATAAATTTATTAATTAAGTTTAAAAAGTTTTTATTATCGGTAATCTCAACTTCAAATCTTTGATTATCCTGAAAGAGAATAGCTCTTTGAGTATCTTCAAATAAAATATTATTTTTGGGATAACCTTTTTTAAATTTATCTTCTATTTCGGCATTAATATCATCTTTAGTATCTTTGCTTTCCCAGTAACCACAGTCTAACTGCAAAACATTGCGCAAAATACCATCTGGTCTTATGGTTGTACCAATTGTACTTTTAATACTTACTTCTGGTACTAATTCAAGTTCTTTAGAATGAGCAATATTATTAATTAAATTCAAAAAAGCCGTTCTGACAGTTGTTTCATTACTCGAACCGCTAAATTGTTTAGCACTATGTATTTTGTTGTAATACTGATTGAGTAAGGCTTCTGACATTTATTAATTAAATAAAATAAATTTCATAATAACAGAATTTCAATTTCATAATTAAAGAAACAACGCATAAAGAAAAGTATTAAGAGACAAATTGAATTTTAGTGCTTGATTTTTGGCAACTTGAATTAATAGTTTAAAATTATTTTCGATAGTCAAATTTTTTAATTAATGCTTCAATACTTAGAAAAGTTTTTTCATTTTGTGCATAAATACTTCTTTTATTGCATTATGGCTTCCTATCTGATTGGTGGATTGTTTCCAAGTTTTGGTTTATTAATAAAAAACACAAGTTTTGGCATAAGTAAGAAGACAGAAAAAATGTGGTAAAAGAAAGGAATGAGATATATAGAATTAAAAGAGAGTGAGAAAAGCATTTTAAAAGAAAAGATGCGTTCAAGAATCTCATTCAGAGAACAACAAAGA
>CANLFK010000156.1 GCA_947489925.1 Candidatus Caenarcanales bacterium | reverse complement strand
ACCAATATAATTAACTTTATGGGTATTAAACTTTATTTCTTGAGTTAATATACCTTTGGATTCAAGAGAGACACTTGCCTCTTTGTAATTAATCATTATAGGCTCGATTTTGTCCATTTTTTCAATTGACTCAATACATTTTTCTATGAGTTTTTCGGTACTATATTCAACTTGATAAGTTGTTTTATATTTAATTTTATTCCATAGATTCTCAAATTCTGGGTCTGAAAATATTTGTTCATTTATTTTCAATCGTTTCGGTTCTTCATCTTTTTTGATATGTTTGTCGAATTTATAATCTTGTAAAATAGAAATTATTTCTGCCTCTACTGGTGCATATATTTCGGGGAGTTTTAATGAAAAGTCTTTTGCTGATGGATTAAAGGTATTTTGAATTTTTCCAGTTTGATCAATGAATCCATTTTTTTGTAATTCTTTCCAAATATTTTCAGAATCTTCTTTTGTTTGAACAATATTTTTAAAAGCGAATAATGGTACTTTTCCAAATATTACGCCACAATCTTGTTCGTATTCATTTTGCAATTTGAGAGCGAATTCATCGTAACTTTCATTAGCAATAACTGTTAATTTATTTATATTATCGTCAAACATTCTTTCGCCATTTTGATTAACTGGTAAACGCAAGCCTCGACCAATTTCTTGTCTTTTTTTAATTACTGAATTAGTTTCATTTAAAGTACAAATTTGAAATACATTAGGATTGTCCCAGCCCTCTCTTAAAGCTGAATGCGAGAAAATGAATTTTAAAGGTTCTTCTAAAGAAAGTAATTGTTCTTTATTTCGCATGATTTTAGAATAAGTATCATCATCAGCTAATGTTGTTCCTATAGTGTCTTTTAATATACCTTTTTTATCTTGTGAAAAATAACCGTCATGTACTTGTTCAACAGCTTGATTTTCTAAACATTGATACTGCGATAATTTTATTAATTCATTATAGTGTTTTTCAAAAAGTATTGCGAATTTTCCTTTTTGTGATTTACCTTCTTCGTCATATATTCGGTAATTTGAAACTCTATCAATAAAAAATAAACTTAAAACTTTTATACCTTGATCTTTGACTTGAATTTCTTTATCAAGATGTTTTTTGATAGTATTGCGAATTTGAATTTCAGTAAGATCATCTTTAATTCCCCCTCTCTCAGCATTCAAAGTTAAACGACCGTGCATTGCAAAATCTATATATTCATTACTCGGTTCAGCATTAATTTCCGTAATTTCAAAACCATTTTTATAATTTATTCGATTATTAGATAATTCATACAAATCAGCTCCTTGCTTCACCCAAAGGTCTTTTTCTTTGATTCCATTTTTTTCTTGTATTTGTATTCTGATTTTGGCTTTAATACCTTTTTTATTATTTACTTCTAATAATTTTACATAAGCATCATTTTGAGCGTTTTCTCCTGTAACAGAAGCTACTATTATTTGTTTGACTAAACGCAATTGATAAGCTTTAATGGGGTCTAGTTTATAAACTAAATTGTATAAATTTTTATGAGTAGCTGAAAAACGAAAAATACAGCATGGATTTAATGATTTTATGGCTTCCTGAGACTTTGGAGTATTATCCACACTTTGCGGTTCATCAATGATTACAAAAGGATTTACAGACTGAATAAATTCAATTGGTTTATGCCCAGATAATTTATCGTTCTCTTTAAAAATTATATTACTCTTTTTATTTTGGTCTTCATTGTCTGAAAAGTCTTTGCGAAATGAATCAATATTTATAATCATTATTTGCAATTGATTATTTGTAGCGAAAGATCTTAATTTATTGGCTTTTTTGCCATCATAAACAAAATACTCAAAAGGAATATTATTATATAAAGTTTTGAAATGTTCTTTTGTAATTTGAAGATTCTTGAGAGTACCTTCTCTGATTGCCACACTTGGTACTACAATAATAAATTTCAAAAATCCATATTTCTGATTTAATTCAAATATTGTTTTTAAATATACATATGTTTTTCCAGTACCAGTTTCCATTTCTACTGAAAAATTCATTTCATTTTTTTCAAATTCAGCTTGAGAAATTGGCTCTAAATCATTTCTTTCTTGAATTGCAATTAAATTTTTATATATTGTTTCAGTACTAAGTACAATTCCATTTCCCATACTACCAAATAAGCCAAATTTAAGATTTTCTAATGAAAGTGAATAATTATTATTTACTAGCGGTTGCCCATCAAATAAATCAATTAATGCCGAAACTGCTGTCTGTTGATGTTCTTGATTACTATCAAATTTGATTTTCATTTTTCACCTCGCTCTTTTTGATTAGTAATTTCTTTTATTTCTTTATCAAAATCACTCTCAAAAAGTCTGTCTTGAATAATTCGATATTTTTCAAATTCACTTTCTGCAAAACCTTTTGCAATTTCATGGCTTATTGTTCCAGCATTTTGCAATATTTCCCGCTCATCAAATTCTAAAAATAAATCTAATCTCTTCGCCCAATCCTCCATTGTCATTGGTATTTTTCTTAAAGCTCTTTCTTCCGCCAAATCAAGATAAGCATTCACAATTCGCCCCAATGATTTAAGCTCATCTTCCTTTAAATAATTTTTGGCAATAGAAACATCACTCTTTAGAATTTTGCCAGTTGGAGAATTTCCCCAAGAAGTTAAACCCATATTTTCTTTTGTACTATCTGCTCTTTCTTTGATTAGCTCTGCCGCTGTTTTTCCATGAATTGCAAAATGTAATTTATTTTGTACTTTTGCAAAAAAATCTTTTGTAGTTGGTGCATCTCTGTTGTAATCAAGGCTGGTTGAATAAATATCTGTAACTTTTTGATAAAAACGCCTCTCACTAAGCCGAATCTCTCGAATTTCTTCTAATAGTCTTTCAAAATAATCTTCATTTAAAAAAGATCCGTTTTCCATTCTCTTTTTATCCAAAACATAGCCTTTTATGGCAAATTCTCGCAATATTTGAGTTGCCCACTGGCGGAATTGAGTCGCTCTTTGAGAGTTAATTCGATAACCTACTGAAATAATTGCTTCAAGATTATAATGTTTTATTTTATATTTTTTACCATCAGAAGCAGTTGTCGAGAATTCCTCGGTAACTCGATTTTCTTCTAATTCTTTTTCTTTAAATATATTTTTAAAATGTAAAGAAATATTATCAGTACTGCACTCAAACAAAGAAGCCAGCATTTTTTGACTTAACCAAATAGTTTCGTTTTCACAGCGAACTTCAATACTATTTTCACCAGCCATAGAAGTGAAAACCAAAAACTCAGCGGTACTATTTCTGATTTGTAATTTCTTTTCTACCATCACTATACCGTCCTGAAGTTTTCAACGCCTTTGCTTTGCATGATTAAAACGGCATTTGTTTTAAGAGAGTCATTATTTTGAAAACCTTCATCCAAACAAATCACTCGAGAAGGTTGCTTTTCTGCAATTGCTTTAATCAATTCATGCGTTAATTCTTTCTCTAGGCAAATCAGCATAATACCTTCTTCGATACTATAAACAGTTTTTCCTTCAAGGTTTAATTTCTCGACGGGGACAGTTAATTCAAAACCAGACTTGAGTAATAATTCATACAAAATCGCTTCTTGTGTGGCTTCGGGGGAAATATGCTTTTCATGCTCTTCTATTGCTAATTGCATTGCTTGTTCGGTTTTTTCGATATTTTGATCCCAAATTTTAAAATTAGATTTTGCCAATTTAAATACATTGAAACCAAGATCAAACCCTTCAGCACTTTTAGAAGAAGTTTCAGAAAACCCCCCAGCCCCCTTGACAGGGGGAGTTTCAGGAAAAAGGCTCTCTTGTTCTTCAACCCCTAAATCCCCTGAGAGGGGACTTGAAGAAGATTGGCTTTTATAGCCCCCTTTCAGGGGGTTGGGGGTTAATTCACCCTTTAGGGGGTTAGGGGGCTTAGTTCCCCCTGTCAAGGGGGCTAGGGGGTTTAACCTTGCACTTACCCGCCTTATTCTTTCTTTGCTAATTTCAGCGATTGTTTTGTAACCCGCTTTATAGGCTTCGCTGTTTTCATCGGTTGGCTCGGGTAATTGCACACAAATAAACTTTCTGTTTCCTCCGTCTTCTTTGTTTAGCTCCATGACTGCGTGGGCGGTGGTTGCTGATCCAGCGAAGAAGTCTAGGATTATGTCATTGGAGGAAGAACTATACTTTGTGATTTTTTTTATAAAACTTACAGGCTTTGGGAAATCGAAGAATTTTTCGCTAAAAATAGAATATGTTTCTTTGGTTGCTGATTGATTCAAGAATTCATTATCTATAAATAAAGTTCCTACCAAGTTCCTATCATCTTGTAGTTCATTTTTGTATCGTTTAAGGAAAAATCCTCTTTCCGTTTCTTTGTGACTTTTTTTAAAAACTAACCTATTTTCTTTAAGTAGTTTTTTGAAACCTTCTTCATTAAAACGCCATCTTCTACCTATACCAGGAATATCAATTTTATTCGTATATGGATTAATTATTTCTGAGATGTTTTTTGTTTTGCGTCCATCATCAGTTGCTGTAGGATCACTAGTTGTCCAATCTCCTCGAGGATCATTGTCAGGATTGGAATAATTATCAAAGTTTTTTTCTTCTCCTTTCAATTCAACATATTCTTTGTTTTTCGCAAATACAATACAGTTTTCATGTTGAATATTAACTCCTGATTTAGCATCGTTTGTAGTTGATTTTGTTTTCCTAATTAAATCAGCCACAAAATTCTCTTCACCAAATATTTCATTACACAAAGCCCTCAGGTTATGCACTTCATTATCATCA
>CANLFK010000155.1 GCA_947489925.1 Candidatus Caenarcanales bacterium | reverse complement strand
TGGGGGTGAAAAGACAAAATTCTTTAGCGAGAGACTTGCAATTGTGATTGCTTCAAAGTTTCTCTTCAATCAGCATTTTCAGATTTTCTTTTCATCGAACTCACATTATTTAGAAAATGAAGGGTTTTCAACAAATAATCAAGAAAATCAAAATGATCTATATTGATCCGCCTTATAATACGGGCAATGATTTTATTTACCCCGATAATTACACCGAAAACCTTGATACTTACCTTGAATATACGGGGCATAATTTTGCGTGGGGCTGACTTTGGTGATTTGGTCTTTAATTTTGGCGTTTTAACTCTTGAAGCAATTATAATTTTAGCTATTAGTATTAAACTTTTAAAAAAACAATTAGTTTAAAAGGTATCTGAAAATATTGCCTGAATCACAACAGAATAGAGAGGCTTTTTATTATTCTAATGTGAGTATGTTTAAGAGAAGCATTTACCATTTCAATAGACTTTCTCCAGCACTTTCTTTAATGAAATCTTTCGGCTTTTAGAAACTCTTGTTAAGAAGATAAAAGTTCAATAATGAGCTGAATCTTCCTTCTAGTCCTGATTCCACGATGAATATTGACTTTGGTCTTCAGCTGAGAAAAATAACCATCACAAGAATTTGTAGTCTTCTCAATTTTTAAGACTGGAAACTTTAGCAAATTCTTTTTCTAATTTGAAAGAAGGAAAAAAACTTGAAAATCCGATTGAATTATAAAAGCTAATAAGCTAATTTTCACTAATTTATTTTATATTTATAATCAAGAATAAAAACAAATTCTAATTAATAATCATTCTCTCAATTCAATTCATGAAAACAAATAATTTTTTACTTTATAGTTTGTTATTGCTAGCTATTAATTTTAATAATTTGACCAATCAGCCTAGTTTTGCCATTGAAACTGAAAGTAAAAGCAGTGTTATTGAAGATTGTGAAGAAGCTTTAACAGCGGTTGCTTTTCAATTGACTTTTTCTGAGATGATGTCAGTTAATTTATCAAAAGAACAAGCTCTCAAAGCCCTTGAAACCATGAAAGAATCAGACATGAATTCTTATCTTGAAATAAAAAAAGGAGCGGCTGAAGCTTGCAAGGTTTTTCAGGATGAAATTAAACAAGAAGTCAGCAAAAAATCGACTGATACAAGTAAAACCAAATAAATTACAATGAAAAACTTTAATTTTGAATTATTTTTTAATTCCACTTTATTTCAAGTATTTTTATTTATTTTTGCTGGTTTTGCTTTAGGCACAGTTTTATTATTTTTATCTTTAGCAGTTCAAAAAGTTTTTGGCATTGGAAAACAAAGACAAATAAAACAACAAACATATGAATGTGGCGTAAAACCTTTATCTAATGAAACAATACAATTTGATATTAAATATTATGTTTTTGCTTTAATGTTTATTGCCTTTGATGTTGAATTTATTTTCCTTATTCCATGGGCTTTAGCAATGTCTTTGGCTAATGTATTCGAAGGCAAATTAATTTTATTATCCGAAGCTTTTGTTTTTATTTCTATTTTGGGATTGGGTTTATTTTATGCTTACAAGAAAAAAGCACTTGAATGGGATTAATCAAATTTAAAGCTCCAACTTCAATCAGACCAACTACAGCCAAAAATCGACTGGCTATTTTTAATGTATTGAGAGGTGAAATTACTGACTGGGAAACAATTAATGGGCTTGATTTATTTGCTGGAAGCGGTGCTTTAGGTCTAACAGCCTTACTCGAAGGAGCTAAACAATTCACTTTTATTGACAATTTTTCTGGCTCTCTTGAGTCAATTAAGGAAAATGCTAATAAGTTTAAACAAATTGATAAATGCAAAATCATTAAAGCCCATGCTTGCAAGCACCAACTAGATGAACAATTTGACTTAATATTCGCTGATCCTCCATATAATATTATGCTCAAAGACTTAATTAATTTATTTAACTTAATTCAAAAAGCTTTATTACCGAGCGGGATTTTTGTTTTTGAAATGGCTTCTAAGCGGAATAGTGAAATTGAAAGTTTAATTATTCAAAATTCAGATTTAGAAGTTTTACAAAAGAAAAATTATGGAGATACTAATATTTATTTTTGTACTAATCAGGAAAATACTTTAACAGTTTGACAAACTAATATTTTAAACTTTAAATTAAAACTATTATGAAAGTGCATAAAACTCACTTTAAAGAAATAATTCTTGGCATTAAATAATGACAGATTCAGAATCAAAGCTAATTAGCCCCCAAAAAGCTAAAACTGGTGCAAACTCAAAACCAATTATTATTTGGCGAGTTCGTTTAATTCAGGTATCTTTGCTTTTGTTTTTCTGTCTTATTTTGGGTAAAACCCTTTATTTGCAAATCTTTCAGGCAAAAGACCTTAAAAAAACGGCTCTCAATCAAAAAAGGCTTTCTAATTTAACTACTATTTTTCGGGGTGAAATAACTGATTGTAAAGGTGTAGCTTTGGCGATTGATACGGCTCGTTTTAATGTTATTTTGCGTCCAAGTAATTATAAAGCTTCGATTGGGCAAACTGAACAATTATCTAAGATTTTAGGCATTACAGAAGAAAGAATTGATACTTTGCGTAATACTAAAAATAAATTCGTCAAGCTAGCTTCTTTTTTGAGCCGTGAAAAAGCTGATGAAATAGCTAAGTTACGAATTGCTGGCTTACAATTAGATCCAGTAAATTCACGGGAATATCCGCATGGTAAATTGGCGGCTCATTTATTAGGCTTTGTTTCTTGGGATTCTTCGGGGCAAGCTGGAATAGAACAAGTTTTAAACAAAGAATTAACTAATGCCAAAAATGAATCCTCAAAAGTCTTTATGCGTGGAGATGGACAACCTTTAATTAAATATGCCTCTCTCAAACCAATTATTAATAGCTCTTTTGGTCAGCAAGTTGAATTGACAATTGATTCCAAATTACAATATAAAATCGAACAAATTTTAGACTCAGGAATTAAAGAATTTAAAGCTCAAAGAGGAACAGCTATTGTTTTAAATCCGAAAAATGGTGAAATTATGGCTTGGGCAAACTCGCCTTCATATGATCCAAATTTTTATGGACATTATTCACCAGCTCAAACTGTTAATTGGGCAATTAGTCAAATTTATGAACCTGGTTCTACTTTTAAGGTTTTGACTGTAGCTTCAGCTCTCAATCTGGGTATTATTAAAACAGACTATAAATATATTGATGAAGGAAAAATTAAAATTGGTAATAAAGTTATTTACAATCATGATTATAAGGCTGGAAAGGTAAAAGAAATAGATTTAGCTCAATTGTTTAGGTTTTCTTCTAATACAGGAGCAGCCGATATTGGTCTTAAAATGAAACCAGAAAAATTTTACGAACAATTGAAAAAATTTGGTATCGGTGAAAAAACTGGCATTGAAATACCGGGTGAATCTGGGGGAGTCTTAAAAGATTATAAAACTTGGAGAGAAATAGATATTGCAACTACCAGCTTTGGACAAGGATCAGTAGCAGTTACTCCTTTGCAATTAGCTTCATCAATCGGGGTTATTGCTAATCATGGAGAATGGGTTCAACCACATATTATTAAGTCTATTCGTTCAGCTGATGGTAGTAAAAGTATTAAACAAACTAAAATTATTAAGCGAAAAGTCATTTCAAGCCGAGTGGCAAATAATGTCAGTGATTTATTGGCTCAAAGCATTAAAGATAATTTAGAACAAGATATAACTTATATGGCGGGCGAAATCCCTAATTATGAAGTCGCTGGTAAAACTGGTACTGCTCAAAAATATTGTCCTAAAATCGGTCATTATTGCCCTGGTGAAACAATTGCTTCATTTATTGGGTACTTTCCCGCTCAGAAGCCAGAGTTTTTGATTTTAGTTGTAATAGATACTCCAAAAGAAGCTGGCGGCTGGGGGAATACAGTGGCTGGTCCTATTTTTAATCGTATTGGTGAAACGCTAGTAAATATGTATCCAGACAGATTAAGTAAAATACATTAAACAAAACGAAAATTTAAGTTTTTTATTGATATTTTTTGCCAGTTTGAATAAAGTAAATTTCTTTAGCGATGGCTGCAATTAAATCTCCAATTCTTTCCAAAAAACGCAATGATCTTAAAACTTGGGCGTCTAATTCAATTAATTCGGCCTTTTCTTGTGTCATTCTTTTAATAATTTTGCTAAAAGATGAATCGTGTAATAAGTCTAATTCACGGTCTTTTTCCACTAATTCCAATGCCAAAGAAGTTGAACCACTTGAAAAAGCTTTAAGAGCATCAGTTAGCATTAGCTGGCAACTTTCAGCAATCAAAATTAATTCTTCAGGAATAAAGTCTTTTTGAATTTGACCAGAATTATCAGCTAGTTTTTTGGAATAATTAGCAATGCGAGTTAAATAACTAGAAATACGCAAAGAGCCTATTACAAATCTTAAATCCTTAAGAAGAGGTTGCTGAAGAGATAATATAGTTAAACAATTAAGTTCTAATTGCTCGCTTTCCTGATTCACTATGCTAGAAATGCTTTCCACTTTATGAAGCAAAAAGTCATTATTAGCCATAAAAGAAGAAATAACCATAGCCAAAGAAGAACAACAGTTTTCTCCAATTTCAGATATTTTGTCTTTTAACTTATTTAATTCACGAGTGAGAGTAATTCGGCTAGTTAAATGTGGCCTATTTCCAGATAAATCCATAAAAGTATATTTAAGACCATTTTAATTATAAATTTCTTTTATTAAAAATATGTTTATAAAAATTCAGTAATTTCCATAAATTGGCATAAATTAAAGAGAAATCACTTTATAAAAGTCTTTGCAAAGAGGTAGAAAATAA
>CANLFK010000154.1 GCA_947489925.1 Candidatus Caenarcanales bacterium | reverse complement strand
ATCAATAGTAACCAAAGCTCCCTGCGAAATTCCACTTGGGGCTTTACGAATGCCATTAGTCAATATTTCTTCGCCTTTGGCTTGGGCAATTGGATCAATAGCAGTATAAACCTTAAGTCCTTTATGTCTTAATTCCTCTTCACTAAAACGGCTTCTTAGCTCTTCTAGCACAACACTCATGTAATACGGATATTTAGATAAATTACCAGGTGCTGATTCAAACTTTAATGAGTAATTTAAGGCTTCTTTAGCTTGAAAAGCCGTAATATAACCATAACGAGACATATTATTAATAATGTTTTTTTGCAACAGAAAAGACTCTTTTGTATTGTGCAAAGTGCTAGGTGAAGGCAATAAAGCTACCAAATAAGCAGATTCAGCAATATTTAATTGAGACGCACTTTTATTAAAATATCTTTTCGCCGCTCTTTCTGCTCCATATGCACCTTTTCCCCAGTAGATTTGATTTAAATAAATTTCTAAGATTTGTTCTTTTGAGTATCTTTTTTCAACTTCAATTGTCAAAAAAGCTTCTTTAAATTTTCTTTGAGAGGATTTCCAGTCTTTGGGTGAGAAAAAAATATTTTTAACTAATTGCTGAGTAATAGTGCTTCCGCCTTGTTTAAGCTTCCCAGACTTTAGATTAATTAGCATGGCTCTCAAGATTCCCATAAAATTAATGCCATTATGCTGAAAGAATTCACGGTCTTCACTGGCAAATAAAGCTTGTCTTAAAGAAGTAGTAATTTGAGATAAAGGTATAACTTGTCTATCTTCCGCTCCTTGCAAAGCAGTTACAAATTGATCATCTTTATCATAAACTTCAATTGAGCTAATCGGCGAATAATTCTCTAGATTATCAACGGGAGGCAATCCAAATAAACGATTAATTGGTGTAATAAAAATATTCAGAAAAATCCAAGAGCCTAAACAGACAAGAAAAGATAAAGCTATAAATTTGAAAAATCTTGTCTTGAAAAAATCAGTTAAATTTATCTTATTATTTTGAGATCCCTTATAAATAACGGAGGCTGGTATTCTTGATTTTCGTTCTGGTTTATTTTTTTCGGTGGGAATATTCATGAGCTTCAATTCAAAAAATTTTATATATTATAGCTTTCAGTCATTTTATTTTAACTTAATTAATATTTTTTCTACTATGTTCGCAAATCAAGATTAAATCCACTTTTTGAACTTAAAGAAAGAGAGCCTTTTTTATAAAGAATTTTATTTTAATCGGTGAGTCTACCGTTTTTTAAAGAGAAACTTAAAACTCAAAAATTTAAATTATTCTCTCCTAAAAAGTTGAAATGAAATGATAAGCAAATTAGCTATCTAAAAACCAAAACAAATCCTCCTTTGGCTCTTAATTGAGTTTGAGAAGGATTTGCTTTGTTTTTGAATATCCGTTGAGATTATTATTTATTGGTTATGTTTTCATCTACCATCGATCTTTCTAAAGTAACATTTTTAAACTTAATTTGAGCTAAAGCCCCACTTCTGGGTTCATCGAAATAGTGTTTGATTTCTGCTATAGGTCTGCTGTCTAAAGTCGTAAGAAGTAGATGTCCAGCTGTTGTTTTTGTGAATTTGACCTCTGCTGTAGAAGTGTCAGGTATCTCTAAAGTACTTTCTTTATTCATTGAGATTTCAGTTTTACTATTATCCTTGGCAAAAATTACGGCTTTGTTTTTTCCTTTGAAATCAACAATTATATTATTTCCCTTGTCTCCGTACAGGGTATCATTTCCTTCGCCACCATAAAGAGAGTCATCTCCTTTTCCACCATAAAGAGTGTCATCTCCTTGATCGCCATTGAGAGTATCATTTCCTTCACCACCATATAAAGTATCCCAGCCATCTCCACCACTTAAGTTGTCATCGCCTTTATCTCCGTATAAAGTATCATTTTGACCTTCTCCTAAAAGCTTATCATTGCCTTGTCCACCATAAAGGAAATCAAGACCATAATCACCTCTCAGCTCATCATCACCGTCATTTCCATATAAAGCATCATTACCAGCTTGTCCGAATATCTTGTCATTACTGCCCAAACCATAAATGCTATCATTGCCACTGCCACCATAAATGCTATCCTCAGAGTCAGTGCCTTTACAGTTATCATCGCCTTCTGTGCAATAGCGACCATTAATATCAGGCAAGGCGGAAGATAAATCTTCTCCTCTTTTAGATAAAGTTGGACCACCTTGTTCCATGAAATAGCCATCGCCATCTGTTTTAAAACCTGTGTTTGTAGCAGTTACTTGATTCGGCGGAGAATTATCTTTTAATCGGTCAAGTGCAATTTTGGCGGCTGTATTTTGAGCAGAACTTTGTGCGGCCTCTTCGATAGCTTTTGCAATTGAATCTTCTCGGCTGGGACCCAAAAATTCCTCAGCTTTAGCAAAAGAACAGATAGAACAAATAAGAGCAGTGGTTAAATAAAAATGTTTGCGGTTTAACATATTTTGATATTTCCTTGAAAGTACTTTTTAGAATAATGCTTAAAAATTATTAAATGATTATGCTTAATCTCTGTATGCCAACATCAAGATAAATCATCTCAAATACTAGGGGTTACCATTTCTAAAGAATTTTATTTTTTCACCCCCTAACCCCCTTGCAAGGGGGCTTCCAGAGAGGCAACTTGGACACTGCGTTTTCTTCTAAAGACAAACAAAAAGAAAAGAAAATACTCCTCTCTGCTCTTCAAAAGCCCCTATCAAGTGGACTGGGGGGTGAAAAGACAGAATTTTTGATATAAGTCCTATACTTTTCAGATAATCTCTAAGATTAAATCCACTTTTTGAACTTAAAGAAAGAGAGCAGTAAAACGGTTGAAAGACCTATTAAAGACCAAACTATAATTAAACCATTTTTCCATTGCAATTCATCCATATGCGTAAAATTCATTCCATAATAGCCAGTAATAAGGGTTAAAGGTAAAATTAAAGTTGAAAAAATTGTTAAAAATTTCATAATTTCATTTGTTTTATTAGCAGTTTGAGTTCTATAAGCATCAAATAAGCTAATAATCATATCTCTGAGCGAATCTAAACTGCTAGATAACCGTTCAAAATGATCATAAACATTACGCAAATAAAGCCTGTCTCTTTCGGAAAATAAATCATGTCCCTGAATGCTTAACCGAAAAAGCATTTCCATTTGTGGTTTTATCAATCGCTTAAAAATCAAAATTCTCCGCTTATAATCAATCATTTTTCTTTCAATTTTCTTTTCTCGATCACTTATTTTTTCATTAACTTTTAAAATTAAATCTTCTAAATTTTCAATATTTTGATCCAAAGACTCTGCCCAGCTAATATATTCATGTGCAATGGAATCCATAATCTCTAAAAAAACAAAAATAACTCCACCCTTAGCAAATGATTTACTCTTACCAGCTTTATTTAATAATGGATGCAGAAAATCATTAGCTTCTTTTTGCACGGTAATCAAATAATTATTTCCTAAAAAAATGTTTAATTCAGCCGTTTGAAAAAAATCTTTCATTAATGGTTTTTCAACTGGAAAATAATTGACAAAAAATAAATAATCCTCATAATCTTCCATTTTTGGATAATGTTCTGAATCACGACATTCCTCAATGGTGCTGGCTTCAAAATGAAAATTATTAATTAAAAAGTTAAAATCTTCTTCTGTTGGCTGACTTAAATGAATCCAGTAAGTATTTTTTGTAAAATCTAAATTAGTTAAACTGAAATTACAGCTCTCAATCTTTTCTTTTCCCAAGCAATAAATATCAAGCATTTTCTTTTTGCTAACTCCTAAGGTAAAAGTCCTAAACTGTTTAAACCCATTGATTCAGGCAAATCAAATAATAAATTAGCATTTTGTATAGCTTGTCCAGCCGCACCTTTAATCAAATTATCAATTACCGAAATTAAAACTATTAAATCAGTTCTCTCATCATAAGTGGCAAAAATATGGCATTTATTTGTTCCGTACACATCTTTAGTTTTAGGCGGCTCCGGGACAATATTTACAAAAAATTCAGTTTTATATGCTTCGCTTAAAGTTTCTTGCAGTAATGAATTAATTTTATTTTTACTAATATTTGGGTTTGGCTTTAAATAAATTGTGTTTAAAATTCCTCTTTTAATCGGTAATAAATGTGGAGTAAACCTTATTTTGATGTCTGGCAGATGACCTTGAGAGCCGAAATTAATTAAAGTTTGTTCAATTTCAGGAATATGTCTATGCAAAAGCGGTTTATAAGCGGAAAAGCTTTCCTGAACTTCACTAAATAATAAACTTTGCTCGGCTTTTCTTCCCGCTCCAGTTGTGCCAGATTTTGCATCAATAATAAAAACAGAATTATCAATTAAATTATTTTGCAAAAGTGGAATTATGGCTAAAGCCGTAGCAGTAGGGTAACAACCGGGATTAGCAATAATTTTAGCAGATTTAATTTTGTCTCTATTCCATTCGGTTAGTCCATAAACAGCTTGTTTTAAGATTTCTGATTTGACGGATTTTAAAGGAGCATACCATTCATTAAAAGTTTCTGGATTTTGTAATCTGAAATCGGCCGCTAAGTCAATTAATTTAATATTATTTTGTAATAAATCTTCAGCCAAACCACTAGAAACACCATTTGGCGTGGCAGTAAAAACACAATCAATTTCTTTTTTTACTAAATTTTCGATTAAATTATCTAAGTTTTCAATTAAAGGAAAATCAGCATTTAAATAGCCAGTAAAAAGACCATGAACTTGGCTTAAACTTTTGCCCGCATAGTTAGAAGAAAAAAGCCCTTTAATTTCAAAAGCTGAATGATTAATAAGTATATTTGCTAAGGCTAAACCCGAATAACCACTAATTCCTATAATTGCAATTTTAAATTTTTTCATTATTTGTTTGCTAAAGTTTAAGGCAAAATTACCTAAAAATAAGTTTAAAACTTAATGTCAAAAAGTATATATTTTGTTTTGCCAAATCGAATTGGAGATG
>CANLFK010000153.1 GCA_947489925.1 Candidatus Caenarcanales bacterium | reverse complement strand
AATCGGAAAATTATAAAAGTTATCGGCTGTATAGGAAGTGTCAGCGGCAAGATTAAATACAACTAAACCGTTTAAAAATACATTTACGGTATATTTTTTATCTTTGCATTGAAAACTATCAAATTCACTAGAGTTAGAAAACTCTTCTGGATAGCCTACTTCATGATCTATTGGCAATCCTGTTTTGTACCTTCTATAAATTAAGACATCTGGTATATTTACTTTCTTGGCACATTTTAATATTTCAATATATTCATCCCTGCTAACTACTTCTGGATTTATATAAGTAACATTTAAGTTATAACTAGAAGAATAAGGATTGATCGTATTTGTAAAATTGCTATAAGAGTAAGAAGCTCCACCACTACCAAAATTCCTTTTAGCGTACATTTTATTTTTTTTCTTCATAAATTCTAAATTTTGAGCATGAGCAGTTCTAGCCTTGAGATAATTTTCTTTGTTTATAATATCAAACTGCTCTTTCTGCATAAAATCTAGCGTAGAAAAACCACCCATTAACCAATCTTTTCCTTTGTTAAAAAAATGAGGATTTTGTTTCAATAAACTTGTCTCTGAAATATGGCTTCTAATCTCTAAACTATGATCTAAGAAAACTTTTTTGTTATGTTTTTGATAATAAACCAGAAAGTTTCGTGTCTGATCGCCTCCACCAGTACTATATTGAGCTGAACTTATTTTGCCGCCATTATCGCAGCTAACTATTTTTTTCTCATTATGAATTTTATAGTCTTTGTAATCAGAACCATAAAAAGTTACAAAACCAATAGGAATGAAAACCAATGAAACAGCTATAAGCCCTATCATCACAAATATAGCTTTAGTACTAAGTTTTATTTTAAAAGCATGAGCTATAAAGCTAATTATTCCTACGATAATAAGAGAAATTATTAAAACTATGAATAGCAAAGAAATTAAAGTTAATAGTAAACCTAACATAATAAATTAAGTTATGCTAAAGCCTCTCTATAAGCTTTAATCCAATTAGGTTTTAGCGGAAAATTCAAACTGTGCAAAACTTCAGCCAAAGCACTTAAGCCAGTTAAAATATCTCTCTCGCAGACAAAGCCTAAATGTCCAATTCTAAATATTTTACCTTGCAATTCTCCTTGCCCGTCAGCCACCACAATTTGCCAATCCTTTTTTAATTTTTGTCTAATATCTTTTATTTCAATACCGTCTGGGGCTTTAATTGAAGTAATTGCGGCGCTAGCTTCGGCGTCTGAGGTTAATAATTCCAAGCCCATTGCTTTAACTGACTTTCTGGTGCTTTGTTTTAAGCGTTCATGTCTTGCCCAAGTATTTTCAATTCCTTCTGCTAACATTAATCTCAAAGCCTCTTTTAAAGCACAAATAAATGAAACATTTGGCGTAAAAGGAGTAGTTTTGTCTTTTAGCAAAGAATTTTTGGCTTTAGTCCAATCCCAGTAAAACCGTGGAAATTTACTTTTTTCATGCAATTTCCAAGCCCGCTCTCCAACCCAAGCAAAAGCTAAACCGGGCGGTATCATAAATCCTTTTTGGCTACCAGAAATTATGACATCAAGCCCCCATTCATCCATTTTAAGTGGCATTGCACCCAAGCCAGTTATTGCATCAATCGCTACGACAATTTCATTATTATGATTATGCACTAATTCAGCAATTTCTTTAATCGGATTAGCAATTCCAGTCGAGGTTTCCGAAAAAGTTAATAAAACTAATTTAATTTTTTTGTCTTTATCTTTATCTAAAGCTTCTTTTACTTGCTCTAGTTTAACTGCACTGCCCAAAGGACAATCAATTCGTTCTACTTTTGCCCCAAATAATGAAGCCATATCAGCCCACCGCTTACCAAAAACACCATTATTAACCGCTAAAACATGATCACCCGTGGTTAATAAATTAACTAAAACCGCCTCCATAGCCCCAGTGCCACTAGCTGCAAAAATTAAAGGAATAGCCAGTTTGGTTTGGGCAATTTCTTTTAAACCCTCAGTGCATTCAAGCAATATTTGCGAAAATTCCGGGCTTCGGTGAGGAAGTGGATGCTTTGCCAATTCAATTAAGACTGATTCAGGAACTGGAGTTGGTCCCGGAATCATAAGAAAGCGTTTTTGATTTAACATATTTATAAAGTTTAAGAACCTCTCAATCGTTTCACTGGAATATTTGCGACAAAAGCAACCTCTCTTTCATCTTGCTCTAAGGTGCATTCAGTCCGTCCTATATCTACTTCAAAATATTTGGCAATTACTAATAATAATTCATCTCTTAAGGCATTTAGCCTATCTGGCGGTAATTCCATGACTTCCATACGGTCATGAAAAATTGTCAGCTGAAGCCTTTTTTTAGCTTCGTCTCTGCTTGTAACATCCCTCGGTGGGCCTGTTAACCATCCTAAAAGTCCCATTTTTTCTCCTCCTCTTTTTAGCTAAATTTAATTAGAGCTTTTAACTTATTGAATTGCTTGACAAATATATTTTCATTTTCCCCGAAAACCATTAAGGGAACTTCTACTCCAGTCAGCCTTAAAGCAATATTTTGATAAGCTTGTCCAGCTCCATTGCCCTTATTTGATTTTGCTAAAGCCAAAGGCTCACCTTTATTTGTTGAAACAATAATTCTTTCATCCTCCGGGATAACGCCCAAAAGTTTAATATTTAAAATTTCAACAACATCATCAACTCCCATCATATCATTAGACTGAACCATGGCTGGACGCAGACGATTAATAACTAACCAGCAATTGATTTTTCGGTTTTGTGCTTCCAATAAACCAATTACACGGTCTGCATCTCGGACAGCTGACATTTCGGGCGTGCTAACAATAATTGCTTCGTCCGCCGCCGCAACCGAATTATAAAAACCTTGTTCAATTCCAGCTGGACTGTCAATTAAAATTAAATCAAACATTTCCCTCAATTCAGCAATTAAAGTAATCATTTGCTCTGGGCTAACTGCTGATTTATCTCGAGTTTGGGCGGCTGGCAATAAAGCTAAATTAGGTAATCTTTTATCTTTAACCAAAGCTTGTCTGGCTTTGCAAGCACCTTCAACTACATCAACAATATTATAAACAATGCGATTTTCAAGCCCTAATTGTATATCTAAATTCCTTAATCCAATGTCCATGTCAATCATACAAACATTAATATTGGGGTCTTGAGAAGCTAAAGCCACACCTATATTGGCAGTTGAAGTTGTTTTACCAACGCCCCCCTTGCCCGATGTGAATAAAATAGTTTTACCTGGCATTTATTAAAAAGATCTCCTTAAATAGATTATTCAAAATCACTAATACGCCAAATGCGTCCATCAATCACCTTTGCTGTTTCTGGGAAAATTCCCATTTTCTGCTTTTTTTGGCTTTCACTTGATGAACAAGCGGCATAATCACCGATGCTAATTTGGAGAGGATCTCCCATCTTCAGAGCTTTAACAAAGATTTTCGTCAGCTCTTCTTCATCGGTAATTCCAAAGCCAGCGTGAACACTTCCGCAAAGTTTTCCATACACAATAATACTACCAGTAGCTTTGATTTGACACCCAGGATTTACATCTCCCATAATTACAATATTTCCATTGTATGACACCAAATGCCCCGCCCTGAGAGAAATATTTTCTTTTAAACCCAAATAAATTGTTTTTCTTTCCTCAGCATTAGCTGGCACAATAGTTTCTAAATTAGCTTGACTTGGCTGAAATTGTTTAATTAAACGGATTCCATTTGATGATTTAGAATTTTTTTCTTGGGATTTATTAACCTGAAAACCAGCCGCTTTGATTAATTTCCAAGACTGAATTGAATTACTTTGAATTTCTTTGAGGGTTAAACCAGACTCATTCAATAAAGTTTTTAATTCATCTAAATTATTTGATTCAAATTCAAAATCAGCAAAACGAATAATTAAGGCTGTATTTTGCCAAAAAGAAATCTTTGAACCAATTAAAACTTTGAATTCGGCTTTAGCTTCTTCCCATGAAGAATATTTAGATAAGTCTATAACAATACTTGGCAAAATTACTGAATTTAATTTACTCATTAATAATAAATACTAATCTTATGAATCTAACAAATTAACATAATTTTCACATAATTTTCATATAATTTTCAAGAAATGACAGAACAAGTGTATTGAATGGCTTTTAAATATCTTGAATAATAAAAGTTTAAATCTTGAAATATTTTTATCCTTTAATTGTAAGTTCAGTTTCATCATTGCCAGTCAAGCCATATTCATCGGTGGCGGTTGCTGTTACTTTATATTCACCTTTTTTTAATTCGGTTTCAAAAATACCAGTTTTATTAAAATTATCAAAAGCATGATTTTCAAAACCCCCAGCCCCCTTGACAGAGGGAGTTTCGGGCTTTTTGACTAAAATTTTAAAAGCAAAAAACTCAATTAGCCTATTATCATCAGTGTTTGCAGTCGCAATAAATTTATAATCACAAGCCCCCGTTTTAAACCCCCGCTCTTCAAGCGACCCCTTAGAAGGGGTGATTTGCAAATTACTGCTCTCTTGTTCCCCTTGCAAGGGGATGTCTGCAAGACAGGGGTTTAAAAGCTCGTTCTTTACAACTTCTACTTTCAAAATAACTTTTGGTCTTTTCGCTACGGGCAAAATGTCTTCCACCGTGAGAGGCAAAATTTTAAAGCCCTCTTCTCTTTCCAGTTGAGCTAATTCAGCTTTTAAGCCTTTTCCAAAACTAAATGCAATTATAAAACCATCATAATTAGCCAAATTAATTTTTTCTCCGTGCTGAAGAGTGAATTCCAAATTATCTTTTTGTTTAGCGATATTTTTCTCTCTTCTAAAGCGTAAAATGGCACTTCTTAAATTATCCGCTACATTTCTGCCAATGTTTTCCGACCGCTTGACGCTAATTACCGACCAATTATTTAAAATTCCGTCTTTGCCTAAATCTCCGCCTTTTGCCTGCTTAGTTGGCTCACCGCCTAGGGTTTTAACGCATAGTTTTTCAAATTCAAAATCGTCCA
>CANLFK010000152.1 GCA_947489925.1 Candidatus Caenarcanales bacterium | reverse complement strand
GGTTTATCAAGTATTTATGGATTCCGTTTTCTGCATATATTAATTTTAACTCACTTAAGCAGGCACTCAATGAAATATTAAATTCCATCAACACAAAACACCATATTTCTTTTGTCTAGGTACTTAATTTAAATTCAGCCGTAACTTCAGCAAATCCAGTCGTAGTTTCATTTAAATCACCTCAAGCAAACAATGCACCAGCTCCAACTGTAGTTTATGTCGATCCAAATGGCAATCCTTTACCCCAAGCACCAGTACAACAAAAGCCTCAACAGGTAGTAGTTGAAAATAAAATGTCTCTTGACTTATGGGAAACCTTAAAAAGTGCATGGCCAATTGTGGCTGGCTTTGTAGGATTAGTTTTGGTTGGTGGTGCTATAACAGCTTATCATTCAGGTAAGTCTTCTGGTATAACAGATCAACAACATTCAGATAGAGTTCAAGAAGCAATTTTTGATCACATTAAAAACAGTTCAGACTATAAGAAATATTCCTCTGAAAGTTCAGAACTTACCGAAGAACAGAAGAAAGATGAAGAAACAAAACTTAAACAAATGATTTACTATATAGTTCACAAAGATCCATTTGGAGATAAGTTTAATATACAAGAAATTTCTAAAGAAAGCACAACAGAAGAAGTCAAAGCACAAGTTGCAAAAATGATAAATCCTCAACTAATAGATAGAGCAATAAAGAGAACTAAACTTTAATTATATAATTAGCAAGTGATTGAAAGCTCAAGTTTAAATTAAAATTTATAAATCAATGTCGAAATAAAGTGAACTATTACTATATAATTTGTTTCTAAAGAATTTCATTTATTAAACCCCCTAACCCCTTTGACAGTGGGAATTTAAAGGATTTTAAGTAAAAAACTATCAAAGTCAAATATAGGCTTACCCCCCTTGAATGAGATTTAAATTATTTAATAAAGTAAGACTTTCAGGATATTAAAACACTTAGTTCCCCCTGTCAAGGGGGCGGAGGGGGTTTCAAAGTGAAAATTCAAAGCAAATAGCTCTCTCAATCAGTTGCTTTGAAACAGTGGGGTAGTAAGCCTGTCAAGGGAGCTGGGGTTTATTAAGTCATAAAATGATTGAAAGCTCTTAGTTTAAGTTAAACACCTATAAATTCAATGTCTTCTGGAACAATAATTGCCCAAGCAACCGCTAAAATGGCAAGTGCAATCGCTATTATCAGAATGTCTGGCTTAAATGCTTTTGAAATTGCAGAAAAAATCTGTCCTAAAACTAATTGGCTAAAAATTACTAATAATCGGGTTTTAAGTTATTTATACGATCAAGACGGAAAATCCTTTGAACAAGCTTTAATTTTAATTTTCAAAGCACCAAATAGCTTTACTGGCGAAGATATTATTGAATTTCATTGTCATGGAAATAATTTGATTTGCGATAAATTAATTAAAACCGCTTTATTTTACGGAGCTAATTTGGCTTTACCCGGTGAATTTACCCAAAGAGCCTTCATGAATGGCAAATTAGACTTAATTCAAGCTGAAGCAATTATGGATTTAATTCAAGCACGGAGTGAAAAGTTGTTAAAAGCCGCTTCTAGCCAGCTAAATGGAGATTTAAGTTTTAAGATTAATTCACTTATTGAAAAATTATTTAAAATTATGGGTTTAATTCATGGCCCATTAGACTTTCCGCTTGAAACTGAATTTTTAGAAATAGACTTAAGAGAGCTGGAAAACTTACTTAAACAAATTAAAGCTGAAATCCAAGTTCTGATCAGAAAAGCTGAACAAATTAATATTTATAGACAAGGCTTAAAGACTTTAATTTTGGGTCGTCCTAATGTTGGTAAATCTAGTTTATTAAATGCTTTATTACAAGAAGACAGAGCTATTGTCAGTTCAATTGCTGGCACAACCAGAGATTTTATTACTGAATCTTTGAGTATAGCTGATATTCCACTTAATTTGATTGATACGGCTGGTTTGCGTGATGAAGAGTTTATAAAAGATGATTTAGAAAAAATAGGCATTATAAAAGCCAAAAATTTAATGAAAGAAGCGGAATTAATTTTCTTTGTCTTTGATGGATTTGATGGTTGGACAGCTGAAGACGAAAAATTATTTGAACAAATTAAAGTCGAAAAGCTGACTGAAACACCAATTATTTTATTAGCGAATAAAGTTGATTTATTAAATACTGTTCAATTAAAAGATTTAGAGAGTAAATTAAAAACCATAAAAAATTTAATATATATTTCTGCTCAAACTGCAAAAGGTCTTTCAGATTTGGAAAAAACAATTATTAACTTATTTAAACTATCAGAAAACTCACTAGAAGGCGATTTTGAAATAGCTATAAATCAAAGGCAAAATTTATGCTTACAAAAGGCTGACAATATTTTAAAGACAATTAATTTAAATTTATCGGTTGAAATAATTTCTACTTTAATTCAAGAAGCAATTGAATGCTTACAAGAAATTAATGGCTCTCAGACTTATTCTAGTGATACAGCAATGCGATCAATTTTTGCAAATTTCTGTATTGGCAAGTAAAAACTTTATTGAACGGAGAGGGTGGGATTCGAACCCACGGTACCCGTAAGGGCACGACGGTTTTCAAGACCGTTCCATTCAACCACTCTGGCACCTCTCCTAATATTTGCAAATTATAAAGGATTTTCTCAATTATTGTAAGTCTTAGACGAAATTGAATTAAGTAATATGAAATTGGATGGCTAAAAAATACCAAAAGTCGCTAGAGAATTTACAATTTCAAGGTAAACTCTATTAATTAACTTTTTCAAATTTTCATGTTTGCACAATTATTTAGCATTATCACCAAAATCATCTCGCAGACTGGTTATTTAGGTATTTCTTTTTTTATGGCTCTCGAAAGTATGATTTTTCCTATTCCGAGCGAAGCAATTATGCCATTTGCGGGTTTTTTAGCCGCCCAAGGTCAATTCAGTATGTGGGGTATTGCAATTGCTAGCACTATTGGAAGTTTAATTGGGTCTTATTTGTCTTATGCCATTGGTTTATATGGAGGCAAGCCTTTTTTACAAAAATTTGGTAAATTCTTTTTGCTCGATGAAAGTCATTTGGACTGGACAGAAAAGTTCTTTCAAAAATATGGTAATAAAGCTGTTTTAATAAGTCGTTTTATACCAGTTGTCAGACATTTAATTTCGATTCCAGCAGGTATTGCTAAAATGCCTTTATTTACTTTTGGTATTTATACCGCTTTAGGAGCTACTACTTGGAATATGTTTTTGGCTTGGTTGGGTTTTAAATTAAAAGAAAAGTGGAATTTAGTTGATGAATACACGCATTTTTTAGATTATATTGTGGTTTTTGTTTTATTAATAGTTATAGTTTATTTTTTCTATAAGCTCATCAGAAAAAGAAAAACCACTTAAACCATTAATAAAACACAATAAAAAAAAGTGAAAAACTAAATTAAAGTTAAAACTTTTTGAGTATGCTCTTCTGGCTTAACTTTTGGCAAAATGGCTTTTAGTTTTCCTTCTGCATCAATAATAAAAGTACTTCTTTCTGCTCCCATATATTTTTTGCCAAACATATTTTTCTCAACCCAAACTCCGTAAGCATTAACGATTTCTTTGTTTTCATCACTCAAAAGAGGAAATGGTAATGAATATTTTTCAATGAATTTTTTGTGATCAGCCGCAGAATCAACACTTATGCCAAAAACAATAGCTTTATCCTTAATGTCTGCCCAATTATCCCGCAAACTGCAAGCTTGTTTTGTACAACCAGGAGTGTCATCTTTAGGGTAAAAATAAAGAATTACGGTTTTCCCTTTAAAGTCATCTAATTGAACTTGCTTGCCCGCTATTCCATAGTCTCCGCCAATAGCCATTGCTTTGAATTTAGGAGCTAAAGAGCCAATTTCTAATTTTGTATTTGCATCAGTCATAATTTTCACTTGATTTTAATTTGATATTTAGGAATTATAAACTTTAATTAATGATTTCTCTGACTTTATTTGTTGTAATAATTTGATAAAAATAGTTTGAAATTTATAAAATCAAGGTAAACTTAATTAATACCATTTTAGTATTAGTTTATCTTTTAACTGCTTATCAGTAGAAAAACCCATGAAAACAATTGAAGCCTTCGCAAATCAGGAATACAAATATGGTTTTACAACTAATATTGAGTCTGAGCAAATTGCCAAGGGCTTGAATGAAGACATTATTCGTTTAATTTCTGCTAAAAAAGAAGAGCCAGACTTTATGCTGGAATTTAGATTAAAAGCTTTTAGGCATTGGCAAAAATTAAAAGAACCAGACTGGGCTAATGTAAATTATCCGAAAATTAATTATCAAGATATTATTTATTATTCAGCTCCTAAACAAAAAACCGAACTTAAAAAAAGTCTTGATGAAGTTGATCCAGAGCTTTTAGAAACTTATAAAAAATTAGGAATTCCTTTATTTGAACAAAAAAAATTAGCTGGTGTGGCTGTTGATGCCATTTTTGACAGTGTTTCAGTAGCAACAACTCATCAGAAAAAGCTTTTGGAGCAAGGAGTTATTTTTGGTTCTTTTTCGGAAGCTGTAAAAAATCATCCAGAATTAATTAAAAAATATTTAGGTTCAGTTGTTCCATATAGCGACAATTATTTTGCGGCTTTGAATGCGGCAGTTTTTTCGGACGGAAGCTTTTGTTATATACCAAAAAATACCAAATGTCCGCTTGAATTATCATCTTATTTTCGGATTAATACCGAAGGTTCTGGGCAATTTGAGAGAACGCTAATTATTTGTGAAGATAATAGTTATGTTAGTTATCTTGAAGGTTGTACAGCTCCCGCTTTTGACACAAATCAATTACATGCGGCAGTGGTTGAATTAGTAGCTTTAGAAAATGCCGAAATTAAATATTCAACCGTCCAGAACTGGTATGCAGGCGACCCAAAAACTGGCAAAGGCGGAATTTATAATTTTGTAACCAAAAGAGGAAAATGCCAAGGCAAAAATTCTAAAATTTCTTGGACACAAATTGAAACTGGTTCTGCCATTACTTGGAAATAT
>CANLFK010000151.1 GCA_947489925.1 Candidatus Caenarcanales bacterium | reverse complement strand
AACATTATAGTTATATTGCGACAAATTATGGTATTAAAGTTAATCCAGAAATTTTAAATACAAACTTCAAATTAGTTTTTAGTCAAATGCAACCACTAGGAAGTACTGGACATAAAGACTTTGATTGGTGGAAAATTGTCATTGAAAAAACTTTTAGCCAAAGTGGTATTGAAATTAGTCAATTTTCTGATTATAAAAAGTTTGAAAAAGAGCTTTATAACTATTTAGCTGAAGAAAATACTTGGCTTTTATTTGAAGATGTAAAAAGTATTTTAGATTATTTAATTACTAGAAAATATCGTTTAATTGTTTTTTCTAATTTTGATGAAAGATTAAATACAGTTTTAAAAAATCTAAAAATTAATGAATATTTTGAACAAATTATCTGCTCAACACAAATTGGCTTTGCAAAACCAGACACAAAAGCCTTTGAAAAAGTAGCTGAAATTTGTAATTTAAAACCAAATGAAATTTTGCATATTGGAGATGGTTTTGAAAATGATTATTTGGGAGCTTTGAGAGCTGATTTTAAGGCTTTGTTTTTAAATAGACAAAAATTGCCACTTTATAATATTCCTGACGGGCAAGAAATAGCCTCTCTTTTAGAATTATCGGCTTTTGTCTAATCAAATTTAGACTTATATGAGATAATACCAACTAAATTCTAAGAATAAAAATCGCTGAATATGACCAAAGAAAGCCTGATTTTAGATGGTAAAAAAGTTGCTAATGATTTAAAACATTGTCTAAAAAATAAAATTAATCAAATTAGTCAAAAGGTTGGCAAAAGACCTAAATTAGCTGTTATTTTGGTTGGTGATAATAATGCCAGTAAAGTTTATATTGCTCACAAAGAAAAAGCCGCCAAAGAGCTAGGAATTGAATCAGATACACATTATTTGCCAGCTAATACCAAACAAGAAGACTTAAATAATTTAATAAAAATCTTAAATGAAGATGAAAATATAAATGGTATTCTCTTGCAATTGCCTTTGCCTGCCACTTTAAGCCCAGATATTGCTATTTTACAAATTAATCCACTAAAAGACATTGATGGCTTGCATCCTTTTAATTTGGGCTTGATTATGACTGGTAAGCCAAACTTAATTCCTTGTACGCCTTTTGGTATTATGCGACTTTTGCAAGCTTATCATTTTAACCCCAAAGGCCTAAAAGCCACTGTTATTGGTCGTTCTCGTTTAGTTGGAAAACCAATTGCTGAACTTTTAATTAATGCTTCGGCAACAGTTACTATTATGCACAGCAAAAGCCGACTAGCTGACTTAATTGAAAGCGTCAAACAAGCTGATTTGGTAATAGCCGCTATTGGTCAGCCAGCCTTTGTGAAAGCCGATTGGATTAAAGAAAATGCTATTTTAATTGATGTTGGCATAAACCGCTTAGAGAATGGCAAATTAATTGGTGATATTGACTTTGAAGCTTGTGTAAATGAAGGAAAAGCCAAAGCTATAACACCAGTACCGGGTGGAGTAGGTCCGCTGACAGTCGCTCATTTAATGCTCAATACCGTTAAAGCCTTTGAAATTCAATGTTTTGGTTATTCATCTATAGAGCTTTAAGCCTATTATTTTTTATTTTTGCTATGCCCTTTATTGTTTTTATTGGGCAATTGGTCGCTAAATGGAAAGAAAGCATTCCGCAAAAAATGGGTTTTATTCCAGACGAATTTTTTATAAATAATAAAAGACAAAATATTTGGGTTCACGCTGTCTCTTTCGGGGAAGTAAAAACTATTGAACCATTAATTTATGAATTGCAAAAAAGTTTTCCTTTGGCTCAAATTTGGTTAAGTACTGGCACTAAAACTGGGCAAGACTTAGCACAAAAGACTTTTAGAAATATTAGAGTATTTTATTGTCCTTTTGATTTTTATTTTGCTTTGAATAATTGGTTTAGTGTCATTAAGCCAGACTTGGTATTAATTACTGAAACTGAAATTTGGCCTGAAATATTATTGCAGTGCAAACAAAGAAAGATTCCAGCTTTTTTGATTAATGCTCGTTTAACTGATAAATCGACCAGAAATTATAAATTTATTTATCCGATTATTAAAAATGCTTTAAATTGTTTTACCGCTATTTATGCTCAAAGTGAAAATAATAAAAAACGATTTATGGCTTTAGGAGCTAAAGAAAATAATATTAGTGTTTTTCCTAATTTAAAGTTTGACTCAGCTTTTAATTTAAAACAAAATATTAAACCTGAAACTATTAATCAATTAAAAAATTCATTTGGCTTAGAGAGCGGAAATAATAATAGTAAACCAAAACAAATTTTAATCGCTGGAAGCACTCATTCTGGTGAAGAAGACTTTATTATTGATATTTTTAAAAATTGTTTAATTAATGAAAGCTTTGATTGGCATTTAATTTTAGCTCCACGCCATTTAGAGCGATTAAGTGAAATTGAAACTTTATGCAAAAATAAAAATTTAAACTATTCAAAAACAACTGAATTTAATAATAAAACTTTAAGTTCAGGTTCGGTTTTATTGCTTGATACAATGGGCGAATTAGGCTTATATTATACTTTGGCAAATATTGCTTTTATTGGTGGAACTTGGGCAAATATTGGCGGACATAATCTATTAGAAGCGGTTATTTGGAATTTACCAATTTGTATTGGACAATATAATTACAAAATTAATGACTTGACTGAAAGTCTAAAAGAAAATAATTATCCTATTTTACAAAGTTCAAATTTAAAAGAAATTACCGATTGGATTTATGAAAACTTGCAAAACAAAAATCATAACTATGTTTTATTAGAGCCAGAAAAAACTATTTCACAACAAATTATAAAGAAAATTAGCCAGTCGGTTCTTGCTTTGCAGAAATAATATTAGAAATTACAGACTTTGCATAAAATATTTACTTTGATTATTTGGTCTTTAATTTTTAGCAGGCTATTCCTTTGTTGCACATAATCGGTTTTTTATTTGGTTTTAAGAGCTTTAAATTAATTAAATGTGAAAGTGCTACCGTAAAACCGCCTAAGCTCATAAAATAAGGATGCCAAGCTTTAGACGAACTAAAATAACCAATTAAAAGGCATAAAAAACCTAAGCAAAATAATAAAATTGGCCATTTTGAATGATGTTGAAAAAGACCTTCTCTAAGGCTAAAAAATGCAATAAACGGAGAAACTGAGAGGCAAATTAAATCAAGAGCTTCCCATTCTTCGGATAGCATTTTATTAAGACCAAAAGCAATGAATAGGCTTATAACCAAAGGAGTAATAGCACAATGAATACCACAAAGCAGTGAGCAAGTAAGCCCCAATTGGTCTAGCTTTTTATTTAACTCAAGTGAATCTTTATTTTGTCCTAGCATAAAGTTTTATTTTTATAATTAATATAAAATTTAGGGTGAAAAGTGAAATCTGTCAAAAAAATTTTCATGAATTCTATAAAAAAAATTCGTTATTCTCATCAAATCAGAGAAACTAAAGAAACTAAAATTGAAGTTAAATTAAGCTTAGATAATTTTGCCAATTATAAAATTGAAACCGCCTCTCCATTTTTTTCACATATGCTTGAACAATTTGCCAGACATGGTTTATTTAATCTTGAAATAAAAGCTAATGGAGACACTGAAATAGACGATCATCATTTAATTGAAGATACTGGTATTGTTTTAGGTTTAGCTTTTAAAGAGGCTTTGGGCGAAAGAAAACGAATTATGCGATATGGTTCAGCTCGTGTGCCAATGGATGAAACCTTGATTGAGGCTGATATTGATTTAACAACCAGACCATTTTTATTTTATAATTTGAAACCAAACCGTGAATGGATAGGAAATTTTGATACAAGTTTACCGCTGGAATTTTGGCGTGCTTTTGTTAATAATTGCGGTCTAAATTTGCATATTAACCAAGAGAGAGGGGAAAATGCTCACCATATAATTGAAGCTAGTTTTAAAGCGGTAACTTTGGCATTGAGGAAAGCTTGTGATATTAATTTACAACAAAGCGAATCAGCTGTCATTTCTACTAAAGGGCTTTTATAATTATTGTGATTCCAAAAATGAGCTGGTTAAGCTTTAATGGTGTTTTGATGATATATAAATCTTTGCTAATAAAAAATAAAAATGTTTAAGAAAATTACTATTCAAAATTTCCGTGGAATTAAAGATTTAACCATTGATGACTTTGGCAAAATTAATTTATTAGTCGGTAAAAATAATAGCTGTAAAACTAGCGTACTTGAAGCTTTAAAAATAGCTTATTGGAAAAACGCATTTAATGAAATTATTAAAACCAATAATCATGTCAGAAGGTTTTACTTGGAATTAAATGACTGTAAGAACCCACTTGAAACTTTTAATGCAATTAATAAACATTTTACAAATACTTTTTATAAATTAGATTTATCTCAAAAAATAATTATAAATAGTGAATGGAATGGATCAAAAGAAGAATTAACTTTATATTCAGATAAGACTAAACAAGAACAACATTATGAATGGTATTTTGATCTTAAATTCAATCAAAAAGACTTAAAATCTCAAAATAATTTAATAAAATCAGAAATTAATAGTTCTGAAGAAGAAACTTTCACTAATTCAATAACTTCTTCTATTAAGTTTCAACAAATGTTCCTAAAAGAACCAGATATTAGTCTTCATGAAGACTTGAAAAATGATAGTAGATTTGCTTGTTTTTTCTTTGATAGTAATATGGCTCATAATTTTAGTGCAGCGGATTTGAAAATTTCTTATGGGAAAATTATCAGAAATAAAAAAGAAGAAGAATTAGCAGTTCTATTAAAAGATATTGATCAATCAATTAAAGATATAAAATTTGATGGAGAAGATATATTAGTTGATATTGGGATAGAAGAAAGATTGGAAGGTCGTTTAATGGGGGAAGGAATTCAAAAAATATTTTTTTTAGCTCTTATAATTCTTAGTGAAGAAATAAATAATGGAGTTTTATTAATAGATGAAATAGAAAATGGATTACATTATACGGCTCAGGAAAAGCTTTGGAATTGGCTATTTGATATTGCAAAAGAAAAAAAGATACAAATATTTGCAACTACTCATTCAATTGATAC
>CANLFK010000150.1 GCA_947489925.1 Candidatus Caenarcanales bacterium | reverse complement strand
TGGTGGATTTACTACATTTATTAATTTTTCTTTTTAGATTAGTTTATCAAATTTTGCGAATACCTTATCAAATTTTTAGATTAATCTATCAAATTTTGCGAATACCTTATCAAATTTTTAGATTAATCTATCAAATCTTGCGAATACCTTATATATTAATTAAAAAACTGCAAAATATACTTTTAGTTGAAAGATACTTTCTTGAAATACTAAGTACTAAAGACTATTGTAAGAAATACAATCTCGAATATAAAGTCATTTATCCACAAAAAACAACACTAGTACATCCACCAATATTTTGGTCAGAAGACAAACAAAATTTAATAATTCAAGAACCTACAGAAGTTAATCAGCCAGAAATTCATCTCGCAGAATTAAAAAGTGTGTGCATTTATTCTAATAGTAATATTATAAAAAAAGGGTTTACTGGCATAGAAGATAAAATTAATAGTCCCTACCTTCAAGATTTTGACTTAATGGAAGCTAACATAAAAACTTTGATAAATGATTCATTCGCCTATTGTGAAAAACCTATTACAAGAAAAACTATAAATATTGATAAAGGTATTATGCTTAGTGGAGGAGCTAGCTATAACTATTATCATTGGTTTACAGAATTCCTTCCTCGTATGAGTTTAATTGAAATGTCTAACAAATATAATAACTATCCTATTTTAATAGATTATGAAACCTCTAAAATAAATTCTATAATGGACTCTCTAAAAACGTTCAATAAGGAAAACAGAGAAATTATTATATTGCAAGAAAAAAATGAATATAAAATTAATCATTTAGTAAAACCTTCTTTGTTGTCTTGGATGGCAATGAATTTGAAAGAGAATATAATTTTAAAAGCCGAACATTGTATTATTTCGGAAGAATGTATAAATTCTCTAAGAGAGGCTTTTTTACCTGTAAATTTAAATACACCTTTTCGAAAAATATATATATCAAGAAAGAATACAGCAAGAAAGCTACTTAATCAAAATGCGATTATTGAAATCGTTGAAAAATATGGTTTTGAAATTGTTTATCCAGAAGAGTTGAGTTTAGAAGAGCAAGTCAAGCTGTTTTCTGAGTGCAAAATCTTAATTGGACAGTCTGGAGCTGGTTTTACTAATTTATTATTTATGCAAAAAAATACTCAAGCAATTTGCTTAGTCGCAGACAAGATTGATTATTCTGGATTTAGTTATTTTTCTAATATAGCTTCAATAGTTGGTGTAAATCTTATAAACCTAGCGGGAAAAAAAATAAAAAATGGTCAAAGATGTTTGCATGAAGACCTAATAATTGATCAAAATGAATTAAAAAATGTTATAAATTATATTCAATCTACGAAGTAAATAAATGAAAAATACTCAAGTAATAAATTTTCACATAAAAGGAGATGAAAGAGGTTCATTGGTTGCCATTGAACAGCTAAAAGATATACCGTTTGAGATTAAAAGAGTTTATTATATTTGGGGAACAGAAAAAGAATTTCTTCGAGGCAAACATGCACACACTGAATTAGAGCAGATTTTAATTTGTGTTTCTGGTAGCTGCAAAATTCGATTAGATAATGGAAAAGAAAAACAAATAGTTGAATTAAAAGATAAAAATCAAGGTTTATTTATTGGGCAAATGATTTGGCGTGAAATGTTTGATTTTTCAGATAATTGTGTTTTAGTAGTTTTAGCTAGTGAGTATTATGACGAAAAAGAGTATATTAGAGATTATAATGAGTTTTTAGAAACAATCAGAACAGGCATAAATGATTCAATTTAAACCACAAAATTATCAATGATAAAATCCAACTAAACAAACTCAATTAATTTAATAATGTGATAAGTTAAATACAAACAAAAATATTAATTTAAGTGTTTAAATCTACAGAATCAACTAAAGAACAAATTCTGAATCTTTCGGCTGTTTATTATAAAGAATGTTTTCAGTCTAAGCCTTTTATTGCGGGAGAAACTTATATACCTGTAACGGGAAAAGTTTTAGATTCAGAAGATCTAGGAAATCTTATTGAAGCTTCTCTTGATATGTGGCTTACTTCTGGTCGTTTTGCTAAACAATTTGAAAAAGAACTTGCACAAAAATTTGGCTTTACAAAAAGTTTATTAACGGTTTCAGGTTCAGCCGCAAATTTATTAGCTTTGGCAACATTAACATCTTCACTGCTCAAGGAAAAAGCTATAAAAAATGGAGATGAAATTATTACTGTTGCCGCTGGCTTCCCAACAACAGTCGCCCCAATTATTCAATATGGTTGTGTGCCAGTTTTTCTTGATATTGACTTAGCAACTCACAATATTGATGTCTCTAAGCTCGAAGAAGCGATTACTCCTAAAACAAAAGCTATCATGTTAGCTCATAGCCTTGGTAATCCTTTTAACTTAGCCGCTATTATGGAGATTACTAAAAAATATAATTTGTATTTAATTGAAGACACCTGTGATGCTTTCGGGGCAATTTATGATAATAAACCAGTAGGTACTTTTGGCGATTTAGCTACTTTGAGTTTTTATCCTGCTCACCACATAACAATGGGAGAAGGTGGAGCTGTTTTAAGCCGAGACAATAAACTTTTAAAAATTACTGAGTCTTTCCGTGATTGGGGAAGAGATTGTTGGTGCCCTACAGGAAAAGATAATACTTGTGGTAAACGATTTGAGTGGCAATTAGGTGATCTTCCTTTTGGCTATGATCACAAATATACTTACTCTCATATTGGTTATAATCTTAAAGTTTCTGATATGCAAGCCGCTATTGGTTGTAGTCAATTGAAAAAAATTGATGATTTTATAAAAAAACGCCGTCAAAATTTCAATTGGCTAAAAAATAGTTTTATAAAGGAAGGACTAGATAAATATTTCATTCTGCCTGAAGCAACGCCTAACAGTGAACCTAGTTGGTTTGGCTTTTTATTGACAGTTAGAGACTCTAAATTTTTTACTCGTAATAAAGTAACTCAATACTTAGAAGAAAAGAAAATCGGAACAAGACTTTTATTTGCGGGGAATTTAACTAAACAACCAGCATTTACTAATGTTAATTATCGTATTGTAGGAGAATTGACCAATACTGATAAAGTAATGAACAATAGCTTTTGGATTGGTGTATGGCCTGGAATAAATCAGGAACATTTAAATTATATAATCGAGATTTTCAAACAACTGGTTAAGGAAATTGCAATATGAAAACAGTTATTTTGGCAGGTGGACTAGGTACTCGTATTAGCGAAGAAACTGATTTAAAGCCTAAACCAATGATAGAAATTGGAGGTTTACCCATTTTGTGGCATATTATGAAAACTTATTCTTTTTATGGTTTTCATGAATTCATTATTTGTTTAGGTTATAGAGGTTATATTATAAAAGAATATTTTGCTAATTATTTTCTTCATATGACCGATGTAATGATTGATATCTCCCAAAACAAAATTGATATTTTGCATAGAAAAGCTGAGCCTTGGAAAATTACTTTAATTGATACTGGTTTAAGTACTATGACTGGAGGAAGAATTAAACAAATTCAAAAATATGTTGAAGATCAAACCTTCTTTTTGACATATGGTGATGGGCTTTGCAATGTTAATATTAACGATCTTTTATCTTTTCATAAATCTCATAAATCGGCTTTAACTGTTACTGCAGTCCAGCCACCAGGCAGATTTGGAACAATGAATGTTTCAGGAGAATCTAAAGTTACTACTTTTCAGGAAAAACCAAAAGGTGATGGGAACTGGTGTAATGGGGGATTTTTTGTTTGTGATTCACCTGTTTTTGATGAAATTTCGGGAAATGAGGCAATCTGGGAAAGAGAACCAATGGAAAACTTAGCAAAAAAGAATGAAATTATAGCTTATAAACACAATGATTTCTGGCATCCAATGGACACTTTAAGAGATAAACTTCATTTAGATAATCTTTGGAAAACAGGAAAAGCCCCTTGGAAAGTATGGAATGATTAGCATGAATAATAATTTATTAAACAAAATTGATTCAGATTTTTGGCGAAATAAAAAAGTATTTATTACTGGTTGCACTGGATTTAAAGGAAGTTGGCTTTCTCTTATTCTTTTGAATTTAGGAGCAAATATTAAAGGATACTCACTAGAAATAGATACTAAACCAAGTCTTTTTGAAATCTGTGAATTACATAAACAAAACTTCTGTACAATTGGAGATATTCGGGATAAAGAAACTTTAGAAAAAGAGCTTATAGATTTTCAACCTGAAATAGTAATTCACTTAGCGGCTCAAGCTCTTGTATTAAGATCTTATCAAGATCCAGTTGAAACATATCAAACAAATGTTATGGGAACTGTCAATTTATTTGAAGCTTGTCGTCATCTAAAATCACTAAAGGCAATATTAAATATTACTAGTGATAAGTGTTACGAAAATAAAGAATGGATTTGGGGTTATAGAGAAAATGATGAATTAGGAGGATATGATCCGTATAGTTCTAGTAAAGCTTGTGCTGAACTTGTTACAAAAGCATTTACTCAATCTTTTTTTAATCCAGATAACTATGAAAAGCATGGTGTCTGCTTAGCTTCCGCTAGAGCTGGTAATGTTATTGGTGGTGGAGATTGGGCTGAAAACCGATTAATACCAGATGCGGCAAAAGCCTTCTCTCAAAACCAAAAACTACAAATTCGTCGTCCACTTTCAACAAGACCTTGGCAACATGTTTTAGAGCCATTGAGAGGTTATTTAATGCTTTGTGAAAAAATGTACAAGCAAGGCAAAAATTATAGTGGTGCTTTCAATTTTGGTCCATCAGAAAATAATGTTTGTGCTGTAAAAGAAGCTATTAAAGAATTTTCTTTTTTATGGGGAGGAAATGCTTCTTTTGAAATTATTGATAATGAGAATAGTTTTCATGAAGCTGGACTTTTAAAATTAGACATTAGTAAAGTACAAAAAGAGCTTAATTGGAAACCTAAACTAAACTTCTCTGAGACTTTAAAAATTACAGCAGATTGGTATAAGTTTTTTTATCAAGAAAATTCAGAAAAAATCAAAGAGTTTACCTTAAAGCAAATTTTCGAGAATCTTGATCCGATTTAGGAGACAAACTTTTTAGAGATATTGTAAAGCTCCTCGAATTGAAGAGGGGACAGATAATTCAAGGTTGAATGCTTTCTTTCCCGATTATAGAAAATCTCTATGTATTCAAA
>CANLFK010000149.1 GCA_947489925.1 Candidatus Caenarcanales bacterium | reverse complement strand
GGCAAAGAACTGGATCTATTTTATTTGTTTCAGCTACACCGGGTGAGTTTGAACGCAGTGTTTCCTCTAATACTCTTGAGCAAGTTATTCGTCCGACGGGCTTAACTGACCCAATTATTAATATTCACCCGACCAAAAATCAAATTGACGACTTGGTGGAACGAATCAGAGACAAAACTAAAAAAGAAGAGAGGGTTTTAATTACGACTTTAACCAAAAAAAGTGCTGAAGATTTAAGTGAATACTTATTAAATATTAATGTCCGTGCTAGATGGCTGCATTCCGAGTTGAAAGCTTTAGAGAGAGTTGAATTATTGCGTGATTTGAGAATGGGTGAATTTGATGTTTTGATTGGAGTTAATTTACTGCGTGAAGGCTTAGATTTACCAGAAGTCAGTTTAGTAGCCATTTTAGACGCAGATAAAGAAGGATTTTTGCGTTCTAAGTCAGCTTTGATTCAAACTATTGGAAGAGCCGCCCGAAATGCTTGTGGAGAAGTTGTTTTATATGCAGACAAAATTACCGATTCAATGCAAGCCGCAATGGACACAGTTAATAATTATCGAGCTACACAAGTCGCTTTTAATGAAGAACATGGAATAGTGCCAGAAACCATTAAAAAATCAAATTCAAATAAATTACTAGAATCCTTGAAATTAACCAATAAATCAGCTGAAGAAATGGTAGCTGATGAATTAGTGGCTCAAAACTTGGAAATGAAAGACTTGCCAAAAGTCATTAAAAAACTGGAAGAACAAATGCTTTCAGCCGCTAGAGAGCTTGAATTTGAAAGAGCTGGACAAATCCGTGATCAACTGCGTAAATTAAGACAATTAGTGAAGAAGTAAAGAAAGTAAAAGGATAACAATTGTATTAAAACAATATGAGTCTTGACTAGTTTGTTTGTGTTAAGCTAAGTACCTAAACAAAAGAAATATGGTATTTTATGCCGATGGAATTTAATATTTCATTGAGTGAGTGCTTGTCTCATTCTCTTTTTTTACCACACTTTTAATGTCTTCTTACTTATATTTAAGAAACAAATAAATATTTATTAAATCAAATCGTTAAATAGTGATAAGGAGTTGAATTTATGGTTAGAGTTGATTTAAATGGTGCTTTTTCTAGGGCTATTCGGATGCAGGAAAACCCTTTAGCATCTCCACCAAAAAGACCTTTACACGAGGCTTGTATACAGTCTCAAAAATTACAAAAATTATCTCCGCTAGAAGAATTAATTAAACCTTCTCAAAATAGTACTTCTCTAACAATAAGAGGCAAACAATTTAAGTCTCCTTTGTCTGAGTTTTTAACAAATAAAAATTTTGATAAGTACAACTTAGAACAATTTGCAACCATACTGAAAAAACAAGCTCCAATAGTTTTTGAAGAAATAGAGAACTATCAAGCATTGAAAATGGAAGTTGCTAATTTAAGACAACTGCTATCATCAAATAAGGCTCAAGCAAATAATCATCCGCTTTATCAGGAATTTCAGGAATCTTCAATAAAAGATATTGGAAAATTTTTAAATGACAAACTTTCACGTCAAGAACAATATGCTTTTCACTGTTTGGAAGATTCAATACATAAGATTAATAAAGAAAGAGCTAATCCAAATCCTCGCAATGCTAGATTAGAGACTCTTGATGTGATTGAAGCCATTAAACATTGGAGATTTACTCCGAACGAAGTTTCCTCTGGCTTATGGCATAGTTCTTGGGATGGTATGAATGCTAGACTTTCTTTGATAACAGAAGGTTCAAAAATCACAAGAAAGTTTGTACCAGAAAGAACATCTGTGGATTATTATGGTACAGAGCGTACAGAACCCGCTCATAATGAACTTAAGCTTGAAGCAATATGTTCTGTACCCTGTGGGAACGATCCCAAAGAACCAGATGTTGTTATCCCAAAAGAACTAACAGAGTATGATTATAGAGCGATGCAATATGGAGTATATGATCCACCAAAGCCTGGTTATTCTTTCCCCTGGTATCTTCCCGTCCTATTAACAGAAGCCGAAGCCTTAGCGGTTACTAAAACAAATGCTGAATCTTTGAATGGTGTCAGGTCATATAAAGGTGAACTACAAACCGCAACAATAGAAGACCTAAACAATATGAAGAGAGCAACTGCGTAAATTAAGACAATTGGTGAAGAAGTGATCACTCTGGAAAATGTTTACTTCGTTGAGCTTAATAATAAATACTCTGATTGATCCATGTATCCAAAAGCCTCATGCACAACATTAAAATCGGTTTTTTGATTTTGTTCTTTATAGTTTTCAATTAGTTTCTTTAAAGATGATGGATATTCTTTTTCATTGATAATATCTGGTTCATTTTTATTAGTACAGCCTGTTCTAGCTAATTGAACATAAAGAGAGCTAGAATTTTTCACCATATTCAATTCAGTTGCTTTTTTTACTAAAGCTCCTACTGAGACTTTCCATGTTCTTTTTAAATCAAATAGTTTGGTAATTGTTAAATCTTTCAATAAAGGTTTTATTTTATTACTTGGTATTAATAATTCACTTGCAAATTGATTAGCTTCTTTTTCGCAATCTTCAGACATTATTTCAGAGGCTTTGGATAAATGATTAAGACAAATATGCCCAAGTTCATGAGCTAAAGTAAATCTTAATCTATCAATAGGAAACATTTTATTAACTATAATTACGAACTTACCATTTAAAACGGTGGAAAATCCATCAATTTTATCGGTAGGAAAATTAAAATAAATAATTATAATTCCAAGAGATTCAATCAACTCTACAAGGTTATTTACTTGCATTTTAATATTAAAAGTCTCTCTTATGTAAGATGTTTTTTCTTCTATCGTACTAAAACTATTTAATTTAATAATTAATTGATTTATTTTTGATGGCATTGAAATTACATTTATTTTTTGCTTAAATAATTCGGGCAATTGATAATTTAAAAATATATCTAAACGAGCATCAATGGAGTTTAAGAGCTTTTTAGGAATAGTGAGTTTTTTTCTGTACAAAATTAAATTGGTATCTTTAACTAAAGGTTCTTTTAAAAAGAATTTAGGAGTATATCTTAAAACTTGTGAGATTTTATAAAGTAATTCTTGTGAACATTCTCCAGTATTCTCTATATCAGAAACTATTGGTTGTTTAATATTAAGAATACTTGCAATATCCGCTTGAGATATGTCCCGAGATATTCTTATTAATTTGAATAATTCGCCATTTATTTTCATGAGTAAAAAATTTGTTTAAGCTGCATAGATTTGATTTTCAGCTAAATAATTTTCTCTAACATACTTGCCTGTGATTTCTGTAATACTAACGACTTCTCCAGTTGATACAACTTCTAGCCATTGTTTTGCGACTTGTTTAATTTCATCAATATCAGCTATTAATAATGGATTTGTTTTTATTATTTTATTTTCTTTTGTAATAATTTCATGAATAGCCATATATTGAATTTCTCTTAAAGGGTTGATATTACCATTAGGAGAAGTATAACTAATAGTATAAGGGTGTATTTGTAAATCTTCTTTTGTTGAACTAAGTAATTTTATTTGTACGGCTTCATTTGGATATTCCTCTTGCGAAGATTTATTTACTCTAAATAGAAGCTCTTTTTTGTAGATAAGTTCAAAAATCATATCTTTATCAACAACTTCCCAATCAGGGTTTTCAGAAAAATTATATTTAATTAAAGCTGTTGCCTCATACCAAGTTTGAATTCCAATATTCCAAGCCTTCTTTGTTTCATGATGGACATGATAAAAAGCTTGCTGAGCATTATTTTGAACAGCTATTTCATGACCAGCATAACAACATGCAAATAATTCCAAAAATACAGGCTGAGGAATTTTTATTATTGCATGATCATCATGGATATATTGTGTTTTTTTAATCATAAATTTAATTTATCAGATTGTTTAAAAAGTGTCAAATTTTATGAAAAAATATAAAATATTAAATTCTTTAGTTATCTTGATGATAGACTAATTTAAAAGAAAAAATAGAAAAATCTATTATAAAATTTGTTATAAAATAAATAGTAAATCATAACAGTTGGAATTACAAGAAGTTAACGAAAGAGTTTCAGTGTAAAATTCCAGACTTGCCGAAAGTCATTAAAAAACTGGAAGAACAAATGCTTTCAGCCGCCAAAGAACTGGAATTTGAAAGAGCTGGACAAATCCGTGATCAACTTCGTAAATTAAGACAATTGGTTAAGAAGTGATTATCTTTATCTTTATGCTTCTTCTTTTGCTTTTTCCAAAAACCCGTAATAGTGCAAAACGGTTGTTAAATGCTGGTTTTCTATAATGTTTCGAGTGTTTTATTTATTTCATAATTTTCTTTTAAATATTCTAAATTTTTAAGATTAATGGTTAAACCCCATTCAGGCAAACTTTTCCCCCCATCATAATCTCTATTTCCGAATATTTTGTTTTTCAAACTTTCTTCAACCCATTTATTTCCTGGAATTAAAAGTAAAATTGGTTCTTTTTCTGCGATAAGAATTACAAAAGCAATAAGTAGATTTTGACGAATTTCCCCTCCCCATTTCTCTTTAGTTTCATAAAAGTATCTTTCTTTTGTTAATCTGATTGTTTTAACTTGAATATCATAATACTTTTGGTCTTTCGTTCTCGCTATAAAATCAATTGCTTTGTCATCAATCAAAGGTACAAAAGTATCAATGTTATTGACCGTAAAATTCAATCGAATTAATTGAGCACCAAATTCTCCAACATATTGAGTGTTTTTTAATGTTGAATAGTCAAATTGAATAGAAATTTTATTTATCATTTTGGTTCTTTTTCTATCTTTCTACTTTTTCCAAATTATACTTTGAAGATACTTTTAAAATAGAAGATACTGGAATAGTAATAAGTGATGAATTGAAAGATTTATTAGAATATGCTCAAAAATCAGAACAAATGCTTTTAGCCACCAGAGAGCTTGAATTTGAAAGAGCGGGACAAATCCGTGATCAACTTCGTAAATTAAGACAATTGGTTAATAAAAAATAATCTTCTAAAATTTGCCATAAGAAGCTGTCTGAAAAAAAGTAGAAACTGAGATAAATTAAAGTTAGAGTCGTCAAAACAAATTAACAATGAATTATCCCAGCGATATTAATAATAAACAATTTTTGTTAATTAAAAAGTATTTTGTGAGAGAAGA
>CANLFK010000148.1 GCA_947489925.1 Candidatus Caenarcanales bacterium | reverse complement strand
TATAAAAATTCAGTAATTTCCATAAATTGGCATAAATTAAAGAGAAATCACTTTATAAAAGTCTTTGCAAAGAGGTAGAAAATAATCAAAAAGAAATTTTATATGCAAGATTTATCATCGGATCAAACAGATCAAAAGCAAAGTGCTGGTATAAAACTAAGAAAAGACTTAGAAATAATTTCTTTTCCAGACGGAAGCATACAAGTTAGCGATCCAGTAACAGTTAGGCATTTTCATTTGGGTTTTGACGAAGCCGAAGCCATAAAAATGCTTGAAATTATGCACCCACTTGAAATTTGCAAAAGAAGTTCTTACTCCGAAGACGATTTAAAGCAATTTTTAGGAATGCTAAAGCAATGGGGACTTTTGGAAGGAACAGCTGCACCCGCTATTCAAAGCACCAAGAAAAAAACCGTTTTGCAATTTATGTTTCAGCGTTTTAAGCTTTCAGAACCCGACTCAATGCTTGAAGATTTAATTCCAAAAGTACAATGGACTTGGTCTAAACCTGCCCAAATCATTTATTTTATTTTAATTACTTTTACTGGTTTTTTAATGGTGAAAGAAGGTGAAAGGTTTATGCATTATGGCTGGCCTTTAATCAATGATTCTTGGATTATTACTTTAATATGCTTTGTAATTCTTTTATTTACGGTGTTAGCTGGTCATGAAATTGCACACGGTGTCGCTTTAAAATACTTTGGCGGCTCAGTACCAGAAATGGGCTTTTATTTTGCTTACATGACACCCGCTTTATATACTGATGTAAGTGATATTTATAGGCTCAAAAAGACTAGTCAGAAAATTTGGGTAATGTTAGCTGGTTTATTATTTCAGGGGGGAATTGGCTGTTTGGCTTATTTATTATGGAGTCAAGCCGTTGAACATTCGGGTCTGGCAGATTTACTTTATTTAACAGTTACCGCCTCTTTCTTCAGCTTAAGTATCAATTTAAATCCTCTAATTCGCTTGGATGGTTATTATGTTTTACAATTAGCTTTAAATATTTACGCTCTCAGACGCAGAGCTTGGTCATATGTTCGATCACTAGTCTTTAATGAAGAACCCGAAGAAATACTGACTCCCCGAGAAAGAAAAGTATTTTTACTCTATGCACCTTTAAGTGTGATTTATACTTGCTTTACCATGATATTAATTATGAGTTTTTATTTTGGACAAACTTTTATGAATTTCCCCGCCTTAACTGGCTTTTTGGCAATATTATTATTTTTAGCTTCTCAAACGCCAATGCCTAATTTACAACCTAATCCAGAACCCTAGCTAATAGCCTAAACTGTAGCCCAATCACCAATCAAATCAATAAATAATCTTAAAGCTTTTTCTAATTCATCAGCACCAAATTCTTTTTTATCCAAAATCTCAGAAGTTTCCGAATCTTTGATTATTACTTTATAAATAATTGGCTCTCTAAAGCTTTTTTCGAGTTGAATTAATAATTTAGTATGTGGCAAATAAGCATTTGTTTTAGCATCATTAACAGCTACCAACCCCAGAGGACTATCTAATTTATCCAGAATATCTCGGTAGTGATGAGGCCAATGAGACCTTCTTTTATTTTCCCAATCTGTTAGCATAAAAATTTAAGGTTGATCAAGTAATGAAAGTTTAGGAGCAAAACCAATTTCTCTTAAAGCCTTATAAGCTTTTTCACCTAAGCCAGTGGTTCTTTGTGATTGAACTACTAAAACTAAATGCTTAACCGCTTCACGATAATTATTTTGCTTAATTGATAATACTCCAGCCAAATAATTAGCCCGATCTCTCAGTTTTGCAAATTCAATAGTTTGTCTTTTTTCAATATCTGCCGTAGCGGTAGCGGCTTTATCATCTTTTAAAGCTTCAAATAATTGAGCATGTAATTCAGTCATTTCTGATAAAGCTGGTCTTAAATTAATAACAATAACCTGTGCTTCTTTAATTTGACCTGAATTGAAAATTTGCTCTGCTTGCTCAATTTGCATAGTGGCAGTTTTTAAGCTCAAAATAACTTGATCATTAGCATTTGCAAATACTTGAAGACCATTAATTAAAAAGCTAAAAAACAAAAGCGAAAAAAAAGCTTGATTCTTATAATTCATTTTTATATTTATTTTCATGTTTATATTTATTTATTCTTATTCTCTTTGAGCCCAAAATGAATGTAGTAATTTGCTTTCACGATTTTCAATTGAATTAATATTAACTGAACTGGGCACTAATAAAAATACACCTTCACCAACTCTTCTTTGAGAACCGTCCAGAGCATATATACCGCCACAAACAAAATCAACTAATCTTTGTGATTGGTCAGAATCTAATTTGCACAAATTTAAAACAACAGAAGAACCTCTTCTTAGATATTGTAAAACTTCGGGAGCTTGATTAAAATTAGTTGGCTCTAAAACTACCACTTCATTAGTAGCTGAATAAGAATTCTGTTCTAAAATTTTCAAATGATTACTCGAATTACTTGGACTATCTTTGATTTTAGTTTTATTAATAGTGGTTAAATTACTAGTCTCTAAAGAACTAGGTGTCGTTAAGCTAGCTTTATTATTTCCATTATTATTAGAATTTCCGAGACCACTTTCAATGCGGAATAAATCATCAAATCCCTCATCATATGTTTCGTCAGAACCAAGCCAAAAGCTTTTGATTTTTTCTACTATACTCATTGATAATAATATTTTCTTTAACAATCTCGGCTAATGAGTTCTAATTTATCAGATCTTGCCAATAAAAGCCAAGAGCTAGACAAGATAAAAACATCTTTAATTTTACTTAACACTCGAAAAACCAGTCTCAGAGAACTCAAAAACAAAAAAATAAAAATAATATGAATTTATTATATAGTCTAAATTTATACAAAACAAGAATGTAAACACATCTTAATGCTGATAAAATTCAATTTGTTTTTCAGCTTTTTAAGTTTTCAAGATAATTTAATAGAACTTCGACGCCTCTGGTTTTTACTGCTTTGTTTGCTAGAAGTTAAAAAACTATGATTTAATTCTTTTTCGAGAATTCCATAAAAATATTCCCTCTCTGCCATTTGAATTACGGCAGTTGAATCAGCCACTTCAAGCGAGTACGGATAACCATTTCCAACCAAACATTCAGCCAAAACAATATTAATTACTTCATTTAATAAACCAGCTTCATAAACCCAGTGCGGGATTTCCAGTCTGGCTGGCTTTTTTGCTTTACTCGAAGTTTTTAAATAACAAAAGCCCAATTTATTAATAGAATCATCTTGCATTTCATTTCCATTACAATATTCAAAATAAGCCGATCGACTTCCCCAGTCAGATAAAAAATGACTTAAAAGACTAGAATCTGAGATTTTAAAATTTTTATCATCTAATCCGCCAAAAACTGCTTTCAGTGAACTAGTTAAATTAAAAGCCAGCGAAGTATCAATGAAACCAATTACTGGCACATTATTAAGCTGAGACTTTTCAATCAACTGACTAATAAGCTTATTATAGTCTTTTTGAAGTTTTTCTTGCTTAACAAAACTAAAAGTTAAAGAACCATCAAAAAATGCTAAAGGTCTTTTATTAGTGGGTAATTTACCAATTCGATCAATAACTTTTATTAAATTTATAATTTCTTTGGCTGTTCTTTCAAAAGCAATTTTTTGTCTTAATTCAAATTCGTCTTCATCTTGTGAGTTAGAAGGTAATATAATTTCAAAATCAACATCTTTATCTGATTTTTGTTGGGCATTATGATAATTAATAAAATGAGAGGCCTGAACCGCTCCAAAGAATAAGTTTAAATTTTTATCTGGATCAATTTGACTTCCATCTACTGCACAAACAATACGATTTTCCAAAATTTCGCTTTTCCATTGGGCAATTTCGGCTGGTTGATTGAATTGCAAGCCAAATTTACTGACAAAACCAGAATCTTTTAAATCATTAGTAATTAAAGCTCCTATAAAAGGCTTTTCGGCTTGAGCTTTTAAGATAAAATCATTAAATTTAGTAAGTTCCCACTCAGAAAGCTTTTCACAATATTGCAAATGTTTAGCAAAAGATTCGTGGCTATTTTGAGTTTGCATTTCAATTTGCCCTTTCTTTGCTTGAATGGCTTTTTTTACTTTAGAAACATTTAGCATTTTTGTCAAATTCCCGCTATTAAACAGCCATTATATGATATTAATTTAAAAAACTATATTTTCAATCAACCGACAATTTATTGTCTATATAGCCAGCCACAAGATGTTGTACTAAATTATAACAAATTATTGGCAACATTATATTAGGATGATTGCTAAGGCTTAATGAAGCTAAAACCAAGCCAGTGCCATTATTATTCATGCCAAGCCCAAACATTAAAGCTGACTTTTCAGCGTTAGAGCTTTTGAATAATTTAGCAATTTGACTACCAATACTGAAAGCAAAAATACATAAACTTCCAGTTATCAATAAAATAATTAATAAAAAGTCCCAGTCTGGTTTCTTGAATACTTGCGGTAAAACTATTGAAGCATTTGCATAATTCAGTAAAATTAAATTTAATAAATTAAAGTCTTTAATAGGCATTTTAGCCTTTTGCAGAAAAGTTTTAGGTAATAAAAAATGCAAAGTAATACCAATAATAGTAGGTAATAAAACTGAAATAAACAAAAAAGCACTAGTTCCTTGTTTAGCAATTTGATGAAGAGAGCTTGAATAATCACCAGTAGTAATAAAACCAACCGCATGAAGTCCTAGAGGTGTTGTAAAAGGACTAAGCATTGTCGAAAAAACAACTAAACCCAAGCTTAAAGCTAAATTACCATTAGATTTTTGTGACCAAGCTGTCGAAGAAGCCGCAATTGGCATTGAAGCAATTAAAGCTAAACCTACTAAAATATTTTGTATTTCATCTTGATCATGCCAAGAAGACATTAAAATTGAAACAATAAAAGTAAATAAAATTGGAATTATTAAATTCGCCAGCAAGCCTGAAATCAATAATTTAGGTTGTTTAAATAAATTTGTTAATTGAGAATTGTCTATATTTAAACCAGCATTAAAAAGTAAAAGTGAAAGCATTAATAAAGACAAAGAAACATTTATCTGGCTTCCATCTATAAAAGTAAATAAGTACCTAGACAAAAGAAATATGGTGTTTTGTGTTGATGGAATTTAATATTTCATTGAGTGCCTGCTTAAGTGAGTTAAAATTAATATATGCAGAAAACGGAATCCATAAATACTTGATAAACC
>CANLFK010000147.1 GCA_947489925.1 Candidatus Caenarcanales bacterium | reverse complement strand
TCACTTTATTTCGGGATTGCTATAATAAATAAACCTTTAAATTTAAATAATAACTTTTTGCAGTTTTTCTTCTAATATTTCAATTGAATTAATCAAAGCTTTCAATTCTTCTTCTCCGACAAATAATCTTAGACCCAAAGCGTCCCAAGTATAATATTCAAAATCTGTATTTCCAGAATCAAGCCAAAAATATAATTTAAAACCTTTTTCAACTCTTTTTATTTTCAGTTCAAAACAAGGTTCAATAGCTTCAAAAATAAATTTTAACTTTTCCGAATTCAAAAAGTCAGACAAATTCAATTTTAAAAAACTAATTTCATTTTTTGGATTAAGACATAAAACAAAATTTTTAGACTCAAAAGACTGACTGAAAGAAGGAGTTTTTATACTTAATTGATAAGGAAGCCAAGTATTTTTATCTTTAATGATTTGGTCTAATTTAAAATCAAAAATTAAAGCTGTATTTAAATCATTTAAGCTTGGTGATAATTGATTTTGATTTTTTTGACCTTGAATTTCAATTTGCATAAAAAGTAATTTTTTCTTTATTTAATTAATGTGAGAAAGAGAAGTTTCAATAATTTGTGGCAAACAGCTTTCTTGTCCAATCGCCATAATATGCACGCCACTACCATTTAAAGCTTTTACCTCCGTTATCAATTCAGCCGCTATTTTAAAACCTTCTTCTTGTTGATTATCAGAGCTAGCTAATCTTTCAATTAAATTATCTGGAACAGTAACTCCATAAATTTTTTCATTCATAAAATTAGCCATTTTGACACTTTTAAGCGGAGTAATTCCAATCAAAACAGGCACTTTGATATTTTCAATTGAGTCTAAAAATCTCTTTAATTGCTCTAAGTCATAAACTATTTGCGTCTGAAAAAACTTAGCTCCTGCTTCAATTCGCTGTTTCATTTTATTAGACTGAGCTTTTAAATCTTCAACTCCGGGGTGAGCCGCCGCTCCAAAACAATTATTTTCGGCTGGAATAATTTGATTGATTTTATTATTCATTAAGTCCAGCCCACAAGCAAATTGACCAAATATTTTAATTAAATCATCAGTACCTAATTCAAAAACATCTTTGGCAGTGGCATGATCACCATTTGAGCTTTTATCACCAGACAAAACCAAAAAGTTTTTAATATCCAAAGCCAAAGCTCCTAATAAATCAGCTTGCAAAGCTATAGAATTGCGATCTCTACAAACAAGCTGACAAATCGATTCAATGCCACTTTCTCTTTCTAATAAATGCGAAGCTATAATTGAATTCATGTGCATATTAGCTCCTTGCCCATCGGTAATATTAATGGCATGAACCAAATTTTTTAGTGGCTTAGCTAATTCCAGCATTTTAGAATAATTTATCCCTTTGGGTGGAGATAATTCACAAGTGATAATAAATTCAGCCGCATTAATGGCTTTATTAAAAGAAGAGAGCATAATTTGTCAGAAAGAATAAATAATTAAGTATTATATCAAATAAATTTAAACCAAAAGTTCTAAGCTTTGCTTTAAGCTCTCTGAATCAGATACTTGCATAATTAAAGCATTTCGGTCAATTTTTTTAATTAAGCCACTCAAAACTTTACCCGCCCCAATTTCAATAAAACCTTCAGTACCCATTTCAAGCATTTTACTAATTGTGTCTGTCCAGTAAACCGAAGCTGTCATTTGTTTTTGTAAATTTTGTTTTAATTCATTCGCCAAAGTATATGGCTTAGCATTAATGTTTTGAATGACTGGGCAAATTGAATCTTTAAATTCAACGGTTTCAAGTTTTTGGGAAAATATTTCATTAGCTGAATTCATTAATGGTGAGTGGAAAGCCCCGCCAACTGGCAATGAAATAACTTTGGCTTTTAATTCAGTTAATTTAACTTTTATTTTTTCAATATTTTCACTGCTCCCAGAAATAACTTGCTGCAAAGGAGTATTAAAATTAGCCACCACAATATCAAATTCTTGGCAAATTTCTTTTAATTTATCGGCTTCCATTCCCAAAATTGCCGCCATAGATCCAGCGGGAGCATTTTCCATTAATTGTCCACGCAAAACAGTAATTTCAGCCGCTTGTTTTAAATTAAGAGCCTCAGCCGCCCATAAAGCACTAATTTCGCCCAAACTATGTCCAGCCACACAAAAAGGATTTTCAGTCCAATTTAGCCTTAAAGCCTGCAAGCAAGCCGCTGATGTAGCAAGTAAAGCTGGCTGTGTATAACAAGTACGCCTTAAAGCTTCTTCAGGTCCAACCCAAGCCACTCTGGCTAAATCAAAATCACAAGCTTCAGCCACTTTAAAAAAAGTACTTTTGGCATTTTGTTCAGCTCTGCAAATATCTTCACCCATACCAATATGCTGAGAACCTTGCCCCGGAAAGACAAAAGCAATTTTCTTTAAATTAATTTTACTCATTTTGCATATATAATTATTTTACAAACTTCATTATATATAAGACTTAATCAAAAAGCTGTTTGCCAAAGAAGTTTGTTTATATCATTTGCTCCACTCTAGCAGTACATAAGCCTTAAAGCCATTGACTAAGCGTAAAATAGCTGGTTTTGGAATTCAAATTATAATCTGCAATTAAAGACTGAGAGCTTAGATTTAGCTGTTTAATTTCTCCGTAACGATTAATAATAGCTAAAGGACCTTGATTTATAATAATCAAAATATCTCTGCGAGATTCAATCGCTCTGAATTTTGCTAAAGATAACATTTGCCAAGCCAAGTCTTGTTTTTGAGAGTGAAACCAAGAAATATCTCCCATTAAAATTAAAACCTCTGCTCCTTTTTTTACTTGTTGATGAATTATTTTTGGATAAGCAATTTCATAGCATAAAATCGGTGCAAATTTACCCGCATTCAAATCAAAAACAATTGGCTTATCGTCTGTGGTGAAATTGTTTTTTACTAAATAATCAAGATTAAATTTCTCTAAAATAAAACCAAAAAACTCGGGGAAAGGTATAAATTCACCAAAAGGCACCAAAATTCTTTTTATATAAATTTGAGGCTTTTTACTAACTGGCTTATAATCATTTAATTGACAACTAAAGTGGTTTTTCTTTTCGAGCTTAACTTTGGCTTTAAATGCAATAGCTGAATTATATGTTTTCTGTAAAGCTGAATCATTAAAATAATTACCAATAATTAAATCAGTGATTGGGCTAAGCATTAAAGCCTTTTGACTAAATATATTTGCTTGCTCTTTGCTTAAACTTCCTTCGGGCAAAGCTATTAAAGAAATTTGTTGATTACTAAAATTCAATTCATTCAATAATTTTAAATAAGATTGGGCATTACTTTGCAAAAACCTTGTCTGTTCAATTGGCAAATCAGCTTGTAAAAGTAAGGCTTTTTTCTGATTAATAAAACTTTCAGTCGAATCCTTATTAGCCAAACTGAAAAAACCATATGTATATAAAATTAATATTAAAACCAAGCCCTGAAGGCATAAAGGAATTATTTGATTTAAATCAAGACTTAATTTATTTTCTTTATAGTTTTTTTTATTTGAATAATATTTTGATTTACTCTCAGGGAAGAGAAATAATGAAAGTAAAGTCAAAGTAATATTAATAAAAATTAAAGTAAAACTAATAGATGAAGCCCCCATAAAGTCAGCTATTTGAATAAAAACGGAATTAGCTTGCTGTGTCTGATAATAAAAAGACCATGGTATTGCTGAGACATATAAATTAATTTGCTCAATTAAAAAAATCCAAAGCAAAGACGCTTTCAGAGAAGTAAAAACATTAATACCTATTGTATTTTGCATTAACTTGAAAATAATTCCATAAATTGCCCAAAAAGAGGCTTGTAATAAAGTGGCTAAAAGCAAACCAATAATTGAAGCCCAAAAACTTAAATCATTAGGAATATCCATCCAGTCAAGCGGATAAATACCCAAAATAAATTTAAAAGCCCAAATATTAAAAGCAAATCCACCAACAAAACTAAATAAGCCAGCCATTTTAATACTATTACAAGTTAGCAAAATCCTAAAAAACGGAATTAAAGCAAAAAAAGCAAAACCAGCTTTAAAAGCGGAAATCCAGCCAGCACTATTTGACGGCAAACAAAAACCAGCTATTAAACAGCTAAAAAAACAAATCAAAACATTTGAAAGCGGAAAGCCTTTTAAATCTATTTTTTGCAAAGGTTTTTTCTTAGGTTTATATTTTAATTTTTGGGTTTTTCTCCCTTGCTGAAAGCTATTAATCTTGAATTTGAATTTATCCAAATTGATACCAAAAAACCTCAAGCTTATTATTTCTCTTTTTTTACTAGTAAAAGACCACTTCAAACCTGTTCTCCTTTACTTCCTCTTTTTAAGGCAATTTGTCCAGTTCTACAAATCGATTCAATGCCAAACTTTTTCAATAATTCAACAATAGCCTTTAATTTTCCTTGATCGCCAGTTACTTCAATAATTAAGCTACTTTCGGCGACATCTATAACTCGACCTCTAAACAATTCAATAATTTGCGAAATTTCAACACGAGTGCTGGCTTCTGCTTTAACCTGAATTAAAATCAATTCTCTGTCTACAAAAGGAATTTCATCTAAGCATTCAACCGAAATAACATCAATTAATTTATCTAATTGTTTTTTTATTTGCTCAATTTCATCTTCATCAGCCAAAGCCATAATAGTCATTCTCGACAAACCAGCCTGTTCTGATGAGCCAACTGACAAGGACTCAATATTAAAACCTCGGCGGCTAAACATACCAGCAATACGAGTTAAAACACCCGCCTCGTCTTGAACTAAAACTGATAAAGTACGCTTTTGAATTGGCATAACAAGTATTATATTGATCCTAAAAGCTTACAATAATATTTTTAAATTAAGCAATATTTATACAATTAAAATATTATTTACCGATTAAAAAATGCTCTTCTATTCTTTTTTCAAGGCAGTATTATACTCTCAAAAGGCTTGGCTTAGAAGCTGTCTTAAAATAAAAGATTAGGATAAACGATTAAGCATAATTTTAGTCATAAGTACCTAAACAAAAGAAATATGGTATTTTATGCCGATGGAATTTAATATTTCATTGAGTGAGTGCTTGTCTCATTCTCTTTTTTTACCACACTTTTAATGTCTTCTTACTTAGAAAGGTAAATCCAAGCTTCAGAATAGACAGCTTTCATTTCATAATCCTTGGATAAACGCCTGAATCCCTCAAGCCAAGAAAAAGTCCTTTCAACTATCCATCTTTT
>CANLFK010000146.1 GCA_947489925.1 Candidatus Caenarcanales bacterium | reverse complement strand
TATGAAATTAAAAGTCGCTCTCATTCAGCAAAGTTGCACTGGCAATCGAATGGAAAATATTGATAAAACCATTTCGATGATTGAAAAAGCTAGCCAAGACGGAGCTGAGCTAATTGCCTTGCAAGAATTACATACTAGCCTTTATTTTTGCCAAAGTGAAAACACCCTAAATTTTGACTTAGCAGAGCCTTTGCCTAGTGAAACAACTAAGATTTTCAGTCAAATTGCGGCTAGTAAAAAAATCATTTTGATTACTTCATTGTTTGAGCGAAGAGCGGCTGGAATTTATCATAATACAGCAGTAGTTTTTGAGACAGATGGTTCTATAGCGGGCAAATACCGCAAAATGCATATTCCAGATGATCCAGCTTTTTATGAAAAATTTTATTTTACACCCGGTGATTTAGGTTTTGAGCCAATTCAGACTTCAAGAGGAAAATTAGGAGTTTTAATTTGTTGGGATCAATGGTTTCCAGAAGCGGCTAGAATAATGGCTTTGAAAGGAGCAGAATTATTAATTTACCCGACTGCTATTGGCTGGGACATTCAAGACACCAAAGAAGAGCAAGAGAGACAACTTTCAGCTTGGTTAATTAGTCAAAGAGCTCACGCAGTAGCAAATGGATTATCTGTTTTGAGTATTAATCGAGTTGGACATGAAAAAGATATAACTGGACAAACAAGTGGCATTAAGTTTTGGGGAAATAGTTTTATAACTGGTTCTCAAGGCGAATTATTAAAAATAGCCTCTCACGATCAAGAAGAAATTTTGAGTCAAGAAATAGACTTAGCTCACTCAGAAAAAGTTAGACGAATTTGGCCGTTTTTCCGAGATCGAAGAATTGATGCTTATAGTGATATTTTAAAACTTTATAATAATTAAAATTCATTGTCCAAAGTTTACAGGTTATTTAATCGGAAATATAAAACTTTTAGATAATCTCTTGCCTTATAAACTGTGTAATGGCACAATTTGTAAATTCCCGTTTGTGGCAAATCAATGAAAGAATTTAGTTGGCTTATTCCTTTTTTCCCTTTTCTGGCTGGTCTTTTCATAATCTTTATTACTCATAAAAACCGCTCTCTTAGTGCTTTCACCTCAATTGGAGGGACTGCGATTGCTGCTATTTATTCTTTTATTTTACTTTTCAATCAAATAGCTAATCCCAAAGAGGTTTTTGAAAGTAGTTTTAATTGGATTCAAATTGGTGATTTTCACCTCGATATAGGAATTTTGCTCGATCCTTTGGCTATTATAATGTTGGCTTTAATTTGCACGGTTAGCCTTTTGGTGCAAATTTATTCGCATGGTTATATGCAAACTGATAAGAATTATGCACGGTTTTTTAGCTTTTTGGCTTTGTTTACGGCATCAATGTTGGCTTTGGTAATTAGTCCTAATTTATTTCAGGTTTATATTTTCTGGGAATTAGTCGGTCTTTTCAGTTATTTATTAATTGGTTTTTGGCATAAAAAAGAAACGGCGGCTAATGCTTCATTTAAAGCTTTTATTATTAATCGTGTTGGTGATTGTGGATTACTGGCTGGGATTTTATTATTGGCTTTTATTACGCAATCTCTTTGGCCAGAGCAAGGATTTTTAGCTTTTTCGGCATTGCCTAAGGTTTTAAACGAATTACAACAAAATAATCATTTTTTACTGGAAGGCTTTTTGTCTTTAACTGTCATTGGAGTTTTAATTTTGATGGGGCCAATGGCAAAATCCGCCCAGTTTCCGCTTCATACTTGGTTACCAGATGCCATGGAAGGGCCAACTCCGATTAGTGCTTTAATTCATGCGGCCACTATGGTTGCGGCTGGTGTTTATTTATTGGCTCGTTTATTTCCTTTTTACAGCATTGTCCCTCATGGACTAGAAATAATTGCTTTAATTGGAGCTTTTACGGCTATATTTTCGGCTCTCATTGCCTTAACTCAAAATGATATAAAAAAAGCTTTGGCTTATTCAACTTGCAGTCAATTGGGCTATATGGTTATGTGCATTGGTTTAGGTTCATGGGTTGGGGCTATTTTTCATTTAGTAACACATGCTTTTTTTAAGGCACTTTTATTTTTGGGTGCTGGATCAGTTATTCACAGCTGTCATCATGAGCAAGATATGAATAAATTAGGTGGCTTGGCTAGCAAAATGCCAATTACGCATGCCACATTTTTATTAGCAACTTTAGCAATTTCGGGAATACCACCATTGGCGGGCTTTTGGTCAAAAGAGCAAATCATTAAAGCCGCTTGGGAAGCTGGACCCGCTAATTTAACTTTTATTTTAGCTATTATAACAACGCTTTTAACAGCACTTTATATGTTTAGGATTTACTTTAAAACCTTTGGTGGGCAATATAAAGGAGACTCGCATGATTTACCGCATGAATCACAAAAGTCAATGACAATTCCTTTAATAATTTTGGCTATTCCAACTTGTTTAATTGGCTTAATTGGCACACCTTTAAATATTTTGGGCGGCAATCATTTTGCTAAGTTTTTACAACCCCTTAATAGCGAAAATCATCTGCATAGTGGCGGTTTTGAAATATTTATGGAGCCGTCAGCTATTTTGGCTTTATTATTTTCAATTATTGGAGTTTTCCTTTCAGTCAGCATTTACAAAAATCATTTTCCAGTCAATAAATCCTTTAAAGAAAGTATGCCTTGGTTTTATCAGCTTTCGGTGAATAAGTTTTATATTGACGAAATTTATATGTTTGCTTGGAATAAATGTTTAAGTCCATTAATTGGCATAATTTACTTGATTTTTGATAAAACTTTATTACAAGACTTTTTGCCTAAATTTACCAAATATAAAATGCAATTTGGAACTTGGTTTATGTCTCGAAGTGCTCAAAGTGGACAAATTCAAGTTTATCTTAATGTATTTTTATTCTCTTTAATTGTAATTATTTTCTTTTTTATTATTCCAGTTTTTGATACTGCGTCCCAGATCAATTGATTAAACTATTGGACAGTAAAAGTATGAAATATTATAATTTATTAAAACTAATTCCTTAACTTAAATACTAAATTCATGGTTATTTCTTCTATTCTTACTCTTTCTTTAAATGCTGTTAAACCAGTTGAACTTCCTAAACATCTCCCACAACAAACTGCTATCGAAGAAAAAGCAAAAAATTCGCTTCTTCAAGTGCCATCTAATACTGCTCACGAAACAGATACCGAGGGCACAACTCCCCCCAGTGATGACACAAAACCAGGAGATGGTAGAAGAGAGTTCGCCTTTGTTCTAGATGCTCAAAAATCCAAAGAAATATTCGACTCATTTTTAGAAGGTTTAGTTTCAGGAGCTGACAAACCTAAACCGCCATCTAATACTGCGGGCACACCTACTCCCAGCGATGACCCAGAAAGAGGAGATGGTAGAAGAGAAAATTAGACCAAAAGAATCCAAAAAAACAATTCGACTTATTTTTACAAAGTTTAGTTTCATAGCCTTCAAATAAAATTAAGCTTTAAAAACTGTTTTGATAAAAAACTAATAATCTTGTAAAATTAAGAAAATATTAATTTGTCTAAATCTTGAGGTTTAAGTTTCATAAATGAGTAAAGTTAAAAAAGTTGTTTTGGCTTATTCTGGCGGCTTAGACACATCAATCGCTATTAGATGGTTGCTTGAAAATAAAGCGGAAGAAGTAATTGCTGTTGCTGTTGATATGGGGCAAAAAGAAGACTTAGAAGCCGCCAGACAAAAAGCCTTAAAAGTAGGAGCTAGCCACGCATATATAATTGATGCACGGAAAGAGTTTGTTGAAGATTTTGTTTGGCCTTTATTAAAAGCAAATGCTCATTATGAATTTGAATATCCATTAGCAACTGCCATTGCCAGACCTTTAATTGCCAAAGTTTTGAATGATATTGCTGAAAAAACTGGAGCAGATACGGTTGCACACGGTTGCACAGCTAAAGGTAATGATCAAGTCCGTTTTGAATTGGCTTGGTATGCTTTAAACCCAAAATTAAATGTCATTGCTCCCGCCCGTGAATGGGGAGAATTATGCGACCGAAATAAAGCTATTGATTATGCTCAAAAACATAATATCCCAGTCTCTTCAACCAAAAAATCACCTTATAGCATTGATTTAAATCTTTGGGGGCGTTCGGTTGAGTGCGGTATTTTGGAAGATCCGATGATTGAACCGCCAGAAGATGCCTATGCTTTAACTAATTCAATTGAAAAAGCTCCAGATCAGCCAGCTTATATTGAAATTGGTTTTGAAAAAGGTATACCAATTAGCTTAAACGGGCAAAAAATGGATGGTCTTGAACTAATTGAAGAATTAAATTCAATAGCTGGTTTGCATGGAGTTGGTCGTTTAGATCAAATGGAAAATCGTTTGGTTGGCATTAAAAGCCGTGAAGTTTATGAAGCACCAGCCGCTCTAACTTTATTAAAAGCCCACAGAGAGCTGGAATTTTTGGTTAATTCAAAAGACTTAATGCACTTTAAACAGTCTATTGACCAAAAATATGCTGAATTAATTTACAATGGGCTTTGGTTTTCGCAGTTTAGAATGTCTTTGGATGCCTTTATTGAAAAAACTCAAGAGAGAATGACTGGCTTAATTAAATTAAAATTATTTAAAGGTAATTGCATTGTAGTCGGCAGACAGTCGCCATATTCATTGTATAATCATGGACTTGCCACTTATGATGCAGACGATCAATTTGATCATACAGCCGCTCCCGGTTTTATTAAGATATTTGGCTTAGGTGTTAAAACCTTCTTTGAGAATAAATAGAATTTCTCTTTTAATATGTATGCTTTATTTTTCGGTTCAATTAATTAAGCTTTATAAAATGCTTTTTGCTGGTAAGCCGCCAACTTGCTTATTTAGTCCAACTTGTTCTCAGTACGCATTGCAAGCTCTTAAGAAATATGGTTTTTGGAAAGGTTGGTTTTTAACCGCTAAAAGAATTTGTAATTGTCATCCTTTTAGCAGAAAAAATTATATTGATCCTTTACCTTGATTCTTTGCTTCTTGTGTATTATTTGGGGGTCTAAAAATGAAATTATTTAAGAACTCATTGTCCAGAAATAAGCTCTCAATGAAACACCTGAAAGTTTTGTACCGTAGTTAATGTGAGTTCGATGAAAAAAAAATTATAATGGCATGAAAATATTGCTACTTACTTGGTTTGTGCTTTTTAATTCCCCATTAAATGAGCTTAAAATTATTTAATGAAAGATAGTTTTTTAAATATTAAAAGATTAATTTCGTCCTTAAAAGGGAGCAGAAAGGCTAATAAAAATAAAGTTCTTTAATAAATAGCTTTTTGGATAAGTCCTAATTTAACTAA
>CANLFK010000145.1 GCA_947489925.1 Candidatus Caenarcanales bacterium | reverse complement strand
TTTCACAGATATTTATTTACAATCACTCCGACTCAAATTAAAGTCTCTCTCAAAGCCAAAAGGTAAACCATAAAGTATCTGTGTCATCTTTTCATCTGCGTCCATCTGTGATTCTGAAAAAGAAAAACAAACTCACTCTTTATTTATTACTATTTTTTCTCACTATCTATAACCTTTTGAAAAGCAGTATCCAAATTAGTACTTATCCTTTCTCCTCTTTGAATAAATTTTTGATGACTTTTTGATATAGTACCCAACCTTTCTAAAATTTGAGTAGAAGCTGTAACAAGCATAGGATTATTTTTCATAAAGTTTTTAACATCATTACTTATATCTCCTTGTAAAAAAGAGCCTCTCTGTTCAAATTGAGAATCAAACTCTGATTTTGATGGATCTAATGAGAGTAAATTAAACGCATCTATTACACCTGAAAATGCCACTTCGCCAGTACTCTTATTTGCACCCTGCTTAAAAGCAGTTAAAGCCATCAAATCATTATTTGAATAAGTTCCAGACTGAGTTAACCCCCCAGAAGGAGCTATAATTCCATCTTGAGATATTGTTGCGATATTTCTTGCCGTTTCCTCTGTAAGCTGCATTGCCGTGTCTACAATTCGAGATATAGCCTTAGCTGCTCCACCAGGTGATTCTTTATCAAGTCTTACAAGAGTTTTCACGATGTCTAGTGGATCTTGTCTTACAAACAAAGTAGATCTGCCTTCAAATGTACCTAAAGAGATAATTCCATCTTTGTAAAGCTCTGGATTAACAGGCTTGCCTTGCACTGGTCTTGAGGGATCAACAATGCCAGTTTGTCCAGTAATTGGCGGGTTTATGCCATCAGTTCCTTGTCCTTGAAACCTTGATCCTATTACCGTAGGTTGAGTTTGTACAGGTTGTCCGCCTACTACGGGTCTATTTTGTGTTTGTGGTTGTTGTACAGGTACTGGCTGTCTGTTTCCTTGTACTGTTGCTGGTTCTGCCATGATGATTTACCCCTATTTATTAAAGAACTTCCCTTGAGTCCCTTGAATTTAAAACCCCTGTGCTTTTAGGGTTTATTGCTTAATACCAAGATATGCTAAAGAAATTAAGTTTTGGTTAATCCCTTGCAAAAAACATGAATTACCAAAACGCTTTATTTTTAGCTTACGCCTGATAATGAGCTTGTTCTGACTATTTTGTTTCCTTTTATATTTCATGTTTTCATCATAAACTATTTGGGTAAACCCCTATGCAAAAAGGTAGTGAATTTAAACTAAACTAAATAACTACTTAACTTTTTCTTTATTTAATATTGGGGATTACTAAACTGAGAATACTCTATAAAATTGGATAATCACCATTGAAACAAGCCGTACAAAACTTTTGTTTATCTTGTTTAGTTAATTCCAAAATAATATCTAAATCTAAATATTCCAAGCTGTCGGCTTCCAAGTCTTTGCGTATTAATTCTATATCTGAGCTTAGTCTGCGAGCTAATAATTCATGATCTTTCATGGCAATACCATAATAACAACCCCAAACAATTGGCGGAGAGCTGATTCTCATATGTACTTCTTTTGCTCCAGCCAACTTCAAAAGCTTAATTAATTGTCTGGGTGTATTTCCTCTTACAATTGAATCATCAACCAAAATAACTGATTTTCCAGCAACAACACTTGACAAAGCATTCAATTTAAGTTTTATTCCAAGTTGTCTCATTGATTGAGTCGGTTGAATAAAAGTTCTTCCAATATAACGGTTTTTGATTAATCCATTAGCATATAAAATCCCAGACTCAGCGGCATAACCAATAGCGGCTGGAATTCCAGAGTCTGGTACACCAATAACAATATCAGCTCCTTTGGGAATATTTTTTGTTTTGGCTAAAGCTTGTCCTAAAGATTCACGGAAGGAATGAATTTGAACATTATTAATTTGGCTGTCTGGGCGAGCAAAGTAAATTATTTCAAATAAACAAGATTTTTGTTTTACCTTTGGCAGAAAAGTACTTTCTATATTCAAATCTTGATCTATTAAAATTATTTCTCCCGGCTCTAATTCACGGATAAATCGAGCATTCATAATATCTAAAGCACAAGTTTCTGAAGCTAAAACTAAACCAGTTAAATTACCTTTTTCATCTTCCAAAGCTCCTAAGCACAAAGGTCTAAAAGCTTGCGGGTCTTTAACACCAATTAAATATTGCCCACCCAAACAAATTGACAATGAAAATGCCCCTTTGGCTTTGCTTAAACTGTCTTTAAGAGAGGCTAAAATTTCAGACTTGTCCAGAGAAATTATTTTACAATTAATTAAATGGGCTAAAACCTCACTATCAGAAGTAGTTGCACAGTTTATATTTTCATTTTTTAATTCTTGTCTTAATTCTTCGGTATTTACAAGGTTGCCATTATGAGCCAAAGCCAAAGATTTAAAATGATAATTACTCAAAGTAATAGGCTGAGCATTACAAATTTCGGAAGCTCCAGTAGTTGAATATCGGACATGTCCTAAAGCCAAATGACCATTTAGCAAATTAAGCCTGCGATCATCGAAAATTTGACCAACTAAACCCATATCTTTGATTAGTCGAGCTTCATTATTTTTTTCAAAGCAAATTAAACCAGCTGATTCTTGTCCTCGGTGTTGAAGAGCATTTAAAGCCAAATAAGCAATATAAGCCGTTTCTTTAGCTAATTTGTCGTCTTTTATCATTAAGCCAACCACACCGCAAGCTTCTTTTAATTTTTCATCAATTTCTTCAAATTTCATATTCATTATTTACCTTATCTGGAGCGACCCCAAAACAATTTACGACTTAAAACTTTATAAAAATTATTATCTGGATTTAAAGATTTAATTAATAAGGTTTGAAATTCAGATTTTCTGACTAAAACATAGTCTTGCTCGGGTTCGATTAAGCAAATTTCTTGACCATCAGCTTGTACTGTAATTAAAGATTGCCTTTTATTTCGTGAATTAATGCTGACTTTTAGGGTTGATTTATCCGAAATGATTAAAGGTCTGCTAGTTAAGGTATGAGCACAAATTGGAATTAAGCCAATACCCGCAATATTAGGGTCTAGCACAGCACCACCAGCCGCTAAAGAATAAGCCGTTGAGCCAGTAGGTGTACAAATAATTAAACCATCTGCCATATATTCAGCAACTTCACTTTGATCAACTTCAAGATTTAGTTTTAGCAGATGAGAGCGAGAACTGCGGGAAATAACAATATCATTTAAAGCAATTAAGCTTTGCATACTCTCTCCAGAATGAATTTCTGCTTCAATCATTGTCCGATATTCAGTTAAGCATTTGCCCGCTAAAATATCAGTTAAAAAGTTTTTTATGTCAGATGGTGTATTGACTTCGGTTAAGAAACCCAAATGTCCCGCATTAATGCCTAAAATAGGAATTGCAAAAGGCGAAAACCTGCGAGCAGCAGCCAATAAAGTCCCATCTCCGCCAAAGACAATTACTAAATCAATGGTTTTTATTTCGCTTGACTCTAATGAAAAAGATTCAATTAAACCAAAAGGTAATTTAAAGTTTTGAATATTTAAATCTGTGATAATAGCTTCAAATTTCTTCGCAAGCTCAAGACTAGCGGGTCTATGCACATTATAAGCCAAACATATTTTTCTAAATTCTAATTTCATATCAAATTTAATGACTTTAAAATTATAGTAGAATTGCTTGAAATTTAGAAATAAGACAGCCTTTTCAGTTAAATTAAGACTTAAAGAAATGTCAGTTCAACCACTAAAAAACGCAAAAGCCCCTCAAAAAGAAGTTTAAAAAGTCATGATAGTTTTTTACTTGAAATATTAAAATCTCTCTTTTAAACAGGCTTTGCGGCTGAAAACCAAATAAATCTTTATAAAAACAGACTACATTTGTCTTATTATTGCCTCTATGCGCTTCAAGGCGTCGGCAATTGAATTTTTATGTTTTTTAATCTTTGGTCTAAAAAGAAATGTGAGTTCGACAGATAAAAAATACAAAAAACCTCAAGAATTTAAGTCTTAGACCTCTCGGCTTAAGCCTTTCCCCGAAGGGGACACTCAATAAATCTGTTTTTTTAAATTTTATGTCTTCAAGGTTTAAATGCCTAACTCCACTCTCTAATAGCCCACTTTCAGGGGGTTGGGGGTGAAAAACAAAATTCTTTAGCAAAAAGACTTGCTATTGTGATTGCTTTAAACTTGTTTCTTGAATCGGTATTTTCAGATTTTCTTTTCATCGAACTCGCATTAAATTTTGCAAGTCTAGGTCTGTTTATTAATTCTTTTCTTTAGTTTATAAGCTTGACTTTTTAATTTTCAGCTGTTTACAATGGGTTATTAAAAGCAAAGATTGAGATAGAAAATTATGGCATTTATGGGATTAATTGGTTGTGGGAATTTAGGTTCAGCTATGCTAACTCGCTGGATTGCAAATGGTGCTGATCCGCATTTGATTAAAGTTGTAGATAATCATCCAGAACGGATTAAGCAGTTTGACATGAAAATTTCCGCCCTCGAAGAGCTTTCGGGTGTTGATGTTTTGGTTTTGGCTGTCAAACCTTGGAATATTATGGAAGTTTTGGAAAAAGTCAAAATTGAAGCGGATACAGTAGTTGTCTCGATGGCGGCAGGAGTTAGTTTAGCCAAATTAGCCAAAGCCTTACCAGACAAGCAACCAATTTGCCGTGTAATGCCTAATATTGGGGTTAAGCTGGGCTTAGGTGTTTTGGCAATTGCTTTTAATAAATATGTTCAGTCTAGCCATAAATTAAGCGTCAAAGAAATTTTAGAGCCTTTGGGAAAGACAATTGAGCTTAAAGAAAAAGATTTTAATGCTGTAACCGCCTTGGCTGGAAGCGGACCGGCTTTTATATCTTTAATTTTAGAATCTTTGATGATGGGCGGTGTGGCTGGCGGATTATCCAGTGAGACTGCCAAATTTTTAGCGATAGAAACAGTAGACACCACTTTAGAATTAATTAAATCTGGTTTACATTTTGACGAATTAAGATTTTTAGTTAGCTCGCCAGCGGGTACAACAGTTGCTGGACTTGAAGTTTTAGAAAATGATGGAGTGAGAGGCTCAATTATTAAAAGTATTAAAGCCGCCTCCGAAAGAGCAAGAGAATTAGGTCAAGAATCAACAGAAATTGACTAAACTAAGAAATTATAATAATGCTTAAAAATATAAAATTAATTTCTTTTGATGCGGCTGATACTATTATTAAGTTAGCTCGCACAGTCGGCGAACATTATAGTTATATTGCGTCAAATTATGGTATTAAAGTTAATCCAGAAATTTTAAATACAAACTTCAAATTAGTTTTTAGTCAAATGCAACCACTAGGAAGCACTGGGCATAAAAATTTT
>CANLFK010000144.1 GCA_947489925.1 Candidatus Caenarcanales bacterium | reverse complement strand
GCAATTCTTTTACTTGATTTGTATTAATAAAACCAATTGAATTTTCTTTTAAACCCGGAATATTAAAATAATTGGTTTGACTACCCAAAGCCAAAATCAAATAATCAAAGTCCAAATCTGTTTGATCTTTAAGAATGACTTTTTTGCTTTGATAATTAATTTGTTTAACCTCAGCTTTGACAAATTGAATAGATCTATTTTCTAAAAGCTCAGCAAAAGGAATTTGAGTATTTAAGTTTTTCTTGGTAATTTTATGTGGTAATTCTGGCAATAATTCATGGCAATCATTTTTATCAATTAAAATACATTTGTAATTTTCTTTTTCTAATTCAATAGCAGCTTGTAATCCAGCATATCCAGCTCCAATTATTATTATTTTATGATTTTCTTGCATTATTTAAAGGAAATTGTTTTAAAAACATAAACGACTCTATGGCTTAAATTTTACACATTTAATAAACAAAATAAAAACATTTCAATCAAAATAAAAAATATATAAAAATACAAGTTATTGAATTAATACAACTCTCGTATGAGAGACAAGAATGAAAAAATGTGAAAAATTATATTAAGTGCAATTTTATTAACTGTTATGTCTATAAATAAATCAAATTTCTTTTTTAGTTTACTTTTGGCTTTTGCCTTTTTTAATTTTTCAGCTAAAAGTGAATTTCTATACGAACCAATCATTATTCCCATTAATGCTCCAGATGGTAAAGGTATAACTTCAGTCAAAATAAGTAATCCTTTTGATGCACCAGCTCGTATTCAATTAAGCTTGACTGAATGGGAAGCAACAGAAGGAAATGGTATTAAAGTTAAAGATAAAAAAACAGGAGAAGAGTCAATATTAAACTATTTAAAAGTTAGTCCTCTGCAATTTACGCTGACACCAAAACAAGAAAAAGTAATTAGAATTGCCGCCGCCATACCAACTAATTATCCAGATGGTGAATATAAATTATTTTTCAATATGCTAGAAATTGGAGCAGACCGTAAAATAATCAATGATGAGCAGTCAAATCAAAAATTAGGTCTCTCAATTAATAAACAAATTAATGCTGGTACTTATCTGCGTAAAGGTCATGAATTTACTTGTGATTTAAAAGTACCAACAATAAAAATTAGCCGTCAAAATATTAAAGATGGTTCAGCTGAAAAAACCCAAATTCAATATGATATTACTTATCAAAATACTGGAAATGTTCATACTCGCAAAGATATTGGCTTGCGTATTTATGAGGCTGGCGGAAAGGTTTTATTCGAGAAAAAATACATTAATACTTTAATTGCTTACCCCTCTGACACTGCAAATCCGAGCATGACAATTAGCAAGATCTTTATTTTGCCAACTGATAATCCATTAGATCCAAATCAAAAATATGAAGCTGAATTTGGCTTTACTCCAAGTCCCGATGATTTAGGAAGTTCTAGTTGTGCCGACAAAAGTTTTTCAGCAGCCAAAGTTCAATTTTAATATTCTCAAACAAAAATCAAATAACAAAATTAATTAAGCGGCTTGGTACTAATATTATTTTTTTAATTGTTTGATCTTTTAATTTAGTTTGTAATTTGGAATTATTTAAAGCTAATTTTTCAAGTTCTTCTTTAGTTAAGCTTTTGGCACAAGTAATTGAATCTACTCTTTTGCCATTAATTTGAATTACTAACTCAAAATTATTATCTACAATAGCGGCTGGGTCAAAATTTGGCCAATCTTGTTCATGCAAACCACTTGTATTTTTACTTAGTTTTTCCCATAATTCCGAGCTAATATGCGGAGCAAAAGGATATAAAAGCCTAAGCAATGAATTAATGGCAAAGCTTAAAACTTTATAATCACTGTCTGGATATAATAATTTAAAATCTTCAGACTGCAAGTATTTGTATATTTCATTTACTAATTCAGTCATTCGGGCAATTGCCGTATTAAAAGAATATCGTTCTTCATGCAAATCTTCAGTTACAGACTTAATAGTGCGGTGAACTTGCTTTAATAAATTTTCGCCAGCTATGCCAATTTGCTTATCAGTATTTTCATATTCACCCAAAAGTAACTCTGCAACAGTTAAGTCAATTTTGTTGGTATTTAAACTAATTGGAGTTGAGCCTTCAAAGCTACCCGTACAAATTCGCCAAATTCGGCTTAAAAATCTTAATTGTCCTTTTGCTCCTTCAACTGACCATTCAATTTCATCGGAAGGTGGTCCAGCAAAAAGCATAAATAATCTAGCCGAATCAGCCCCATATTCGCTAACAAATTCATCTATTCCGACAACATTTCCTTTAGACTTAGACATTTTAGCGGTTTTGCCTTCTTTGGCTGAAAACATAGTAACCATTCCTTGGCTAAGTAATCGCTCAAATGGCTCATCAAAAGATAATAAACCAATATCCCGTAAAGCTTTAGTGAAAAACCGAGCATAAAGTAAATGTAAAATGGCATGCTCAATTCCGCCTACATATTGGTCTACTGGCAATAATTCATTTACTAAATCAAAATCAAAAGGCTTTTCGCTATTTAAAGCATCAGCAAAACGCAAAAAATACCAGCTAGAACAAATAAAAGTGTCCATTGTGTCGGTTTCCCGAATTAAATTTTCACCAGTTTTTTTATCAGTAAAATATTTCCATTCATCATTATTAGAGAGCTTTAAATTTAAACTCAATTCTTTCTTCAAGAAAATGTCTGCTACTGGGTTTTCATTATATCTGGGTATTTCTTGATAGCCTAAAGATTTGTAAAGCTCTACTGATGAATTACGATTGGAATGTGTATCTGCAAAAAGCTCTTTAAAACCTACTCCAAAAGCATATCTTTCCAAAAAATTAATTAAGCTTTTGGCTAAACTTTTGCCTCGATATGCTGGCTTAACAAATAATCTTTTCATTTCAGCTTTTTGATTTTCTTCTCTAAAGGCAATGCAACCAGCTATTTGATTATTATTTTTGTCTTTCAATAACCAAAATTTGTTTTTATCAACAAAATATTCTTCCAGACCTTTACTGTTTTGCCAGACTTGAGAATTAAATTCTTCTTTTAAATTTTCAATATATTCTTCTAATATTTCGCTGGCTGAATTGACAATTTCTAAGCTCGAATTAGAATTAACTTCTATAATTTCAAAACCAATCGGCAAATCATTTGGTAATTTTACTGGCAAATCCTCGGCTGGAATTGCAATGATTTCACCATTTTGTTTATAAGCCAAAGGTATCGGAGTTCCCCAATAACGCTGACGACTAATTAACCAATCACGCAAACGATATTGTATTTTTTTGCGAGCAAAACTACCATTTAAATTTTGAGTTAAAACCTTTTTGAAAAAAGTATCATCTGCATTATTGTTATACCTTTCTGTTAGCTGAAAACCAACTTTTTTATATAAATTTATTGCCGCTAATTGTTTATGATGACAATCTAAAAAAACCTCATTAAATGAATTATTCAAAAGCCAAGCTTGACTATAATTTAAAATTTCTTGTGAATAACCTTTACCTCTAAATTCTTTTTTCAAAAATAATCTTTTTAATTCGCCAGCTTTCTCCTTTAAAGGTCTAATTCCAATACAACCAATAAATTCACCACTAGTTTTTTCTTGCACAATAAAGAAACCAGCTTTTCTATTAATGTCAAACTCTCTTTCTAGCCAAGTTAAATGATTTCCATCAGCAATTTCATCTTTTAAATATTTATTTACTAATTCTTCATCAATACCTTGTTCCAGCAAAGATAAAACATAATCTTTTAATAAATTTTCAGCAATTTTTTTATACTCTGGCTTGTCTAAGGCATTAATAAAAATTAAATTACTTGAAAAACCATAATCAATCAGCTTTTCTTTTGCCTCTTCAGATGAGAAACCATCAAAAATACCCGAATTAATTAAATAACCATAATCAATAAAAGCATTTAATTTCTTTTTCATCCAAATATTGGCGTCTAGATTGTGATTATAAGCTTTAATTTCTTGATAGCCCAATTTCAAATACATTTTAATAGCTGTTTCCAAAACCCGCTGAGAGTCCAAAAATATTTCCGTATAATTATTCTCTAAAGCCCACCTCTCAATGAATTCCATAAATATTTTGGCATAACCATTTCCTTGATATTCAGGACGGATAAAAAGCCTTTTCATTTCACAAGCCAAATTATTATTTTCAATTTTATGCACTGCGACACAGCCAATTACTTTTTCATTTAATTTAAATAACCAAAAGCCATTTTTTTCAGCTAAAAATTCTTTAATTAATTCATCAAAAGGCTTATTTGCTACCGAAACTTTAATGCCAGCTTTTTCTCTAAAATCAAAATATTCTTCCAAAATCTTTTTTGCTTCAGTTAAATCATCAGTCGCTTTTAATTTCTCGATTTTAATATTTGAATTTAATTTATAATTACTAATAACCTTTTTAATACTTAAATTATACTTTTGGGCAAATTTAAAGTCTCTCAAATCATGTGCTGGAACTCCCATAACCGATCCAGTTCCATAATTAAATAAAACATAATCAGCAATCCAAATTGGCACTTTTGCCTGATTATAAGGATTAATGGCATAAACACCCGTAAAAGCACCTGCTTTTTCCCGATCCTCAGATTGTCTGTCTATATCGCTTAATTGCTGGGTTTTTTGTTTGTAATTTTGAATTTCAGCTTTTTGATTTTCGATTACAATTTTCTCAAGCAAAGGATGCTCAGGAGCTAAAACCAAATAACTTACACCAAAAACTGTATCTAATCTAGTTGTGTAAACAGTAATTTTTTCGGATGAATTTTCAATTTCAAAGTCAATTTCCGCTCCTTCGGACTTACCAATCCAATTTGCTTGCATAGTTTTAACTTGTTCTGGCCATTTAGTCAGCTTTTGCAAGTCTTGGAGCAATTCTTCGGCATAATCAGTAATTTTCAAAAACCACTGCGACAAATTCTTTTTTTGCACCAAAGTATTAGAATGCCGCCAACAATAACCATTTTCAACTTGTTCATTTGCCAAAACAGTTTCACAGTCTTCACACCAATTAACAGGTGATTCCTTTTTGTAAGCCAAGCCTTTTTCATAAAACTTCAAAAACAAATATTGAGTCCATTTATAATATTCAGGCTTGCAAGAAATAAGCTCTCTCTTCCAATCATAACTAGTACCCATTTTGACTAATTGTTCACGCATTCGCTCAATATTTTTTTCGGTCCAGTCAGCGGGGTGTATTCCTCTTTCGATAGCGGCATTTTCAGCTGGCAGTCCAAAAGCATCAAAACCCATTGGATTTAAAACTTGATAGCCAGTCATTCTTTTATAGCGAGAAATGACATCTGAAATTGTATAAACTCTGGCATGTCCCATATGCAAATCACCGCTGGGATAAGGAAACATAACTAA
>CANLFK010000143.1 GCA_947489925.1 Candidatus Caenarcanales bacterium | reverse complement strand
CTTTTGCGACTGGACTGTGGAATTGAATTTAGTGAATTTGTTATTGCTCAATTAGCCAAGTTTAAAGGGCAAATTAATTTAATAAATGCTCAGGAAAAATTAACTGAAATTTGTATTAAATCGCTTAAAGAAGCTCAAGAGCAAGCAAGTTTTAATTTTTCGGAAAGTAAGAAAGGTTTGCAAATAATTTTAGTGGTTGGAGTTAATGGAGTCGGAAAAACTACTTCGATTGGGAAATTAGCTCATTATTTTGCCCAAAAACAGCTTAAAGTTTTAATTGCACCTTGTGATACTTTTAGAGCCGCTGCTCCAGAACAATTAGAAAAATGGGCAAAAAGAGCAAATGCTGAATTTTATGCTGGAGAAGGCAAAAAAGCGGATGCAATTTTATATGAAGCAATTAAAAAAAGTGAAAAAGAAAAAATCGATATTTTGCTGGTAGACACGGCTGGACGATTGCAAAATAAAAAAACCTTAATGGATGAATTAACTAAATTACGAAGCGTTATTCAAAAGCATTCATCAGCTGAAACCACAATTCACACTTTATTAGTTTTGGATGCCACGACTGGGCAAAATGGTTATTTTCAGGCGGTCGCTTTTAATGAGGCAACCAAATTAAGCGGTATAGTTTTGAGCAAATTTGATGGCACGGCAAGAGGCGGAATTATATTTTCAATTGTTCATAATTTAAAATTGCCAATTGCCTTTTTGGGAGTCGGTGAAAAAATTGATCAATTACTTGAATTTGATTTAAAGTATTTTTTAGACAAAATTAATTTTGATTTTTTGTAAGTTTAAGAAAAAATGAATACTAATTTCTTAATAGATAAAACTATTGATTTAAATAAAGATAATAAAAATGCTTTAATTTATACTCCAGTAGGTTTACAAATAGTACAGAAAAAAGTTATAGAAAGTCCTGAAATTCACCTTCCAGACAATTATAAACAAATTGCACAAATTAAGGAAAAAAGTACAAAACCAGTTAAAAAAATATTTATACCTTTAATTAAACTTGATTATTTAAAAAATAGTAGTTTTTCTTTAGAAATTTTTATTGAAGATTTATACGATCAATTCTTTGAGCCAATCCAGCTTAATCAATTTTTAAATGAATATAAACAAAGTGAAACAAAAAGATTATTACAAGAATTATTTATACTGAGTGAGTATTTACCTTGTATTAAAGAGCTTATTTTTTCACCTGAAACGCAAATGCTAACAATTTCTTCGGAAGATTTTGGAAAAGTATTTTTTGAATCGCTGCCTCCTCTCAAGAATATAGGCATTAAAATATTATTTCCGAGAGATTTGTATGAAGTATTAGTACCAAACTTAAAATTAATAGCAAAAAAGAAGTCTCAAGGTATTAAAGCTTATTTTTCTTTGAGCCAAATTTTGGAGTTTGACTGGGAAATCTCACTGGGCAAGAATAAATTAAGCCCAAATGACTTTTTAGAATTAATTGAAAAATCAAAAGGAATTGTCAAAATAAAAGATCAATTTGTTTATTTAGCTGATCGAGAAGTCAAAAAAATTCTAAAAGCTATAAAATCTCCTCCTAAGCTTAATACTGGAGAATCATTAAAAGCTATACTGGCTGAAAATCATAATGATACGAAAGTTGTTTTTAATCAAAATACTCGTAATTTAATTGAGTCATTATTACAAATCAAAGAAATTCCTTTGCCCAGAGCTTTGAAAGCGACACTAAGAGACTATCAAAAAAAAGGATATGACTGGCTTTATAAAAATTTTAAATTAGGTTTTGGAAGTTTAATAGCCGATGATATGGGTTTAGGTAAAACTTTGCAAGTAATTACTTTGCTTCTTAAGATGAAGGAATTGAAATCTTTTAAAGAAAAACCTGCTTTGGTAATAGTACCAACTTCTTTACTTACTAATTGGCAAAAAGAAATAGAAAAATTTGCACCTTCTCTAAAAATTGCTATTTATCATGGAGCTGGACGAAAGCTTAATACCAAAGATATTGATATTTTGATTACTACTTATGGTTTAATTCGTTCCGAAAAAAACAAATTTGCTTGGCGGGAATGGGCAGCTATTATAATTGATGAAGCACAAAATATTAAAAATCATGGTACTGAACAAACACAGGCTGTCAAAGTTTTAAAAAGCCCCATTCGCATTGCTATGACTGGAACACCAATTGAAAATAGCTTAACTGAATATTGGAGTATTTTTGATTTTATTAATAAAGGTTATTTAGGGAACTTACAACAATTTAAAGAAAAATTTGTTTATGCCATTGAAAGCAAAAAGCGGGACGCAGGCAAATTGGAAGCTTTTCGCCAAATTACTTCGCCTTTTGTTTTAAGACGCTTGAAAAGCGAAGTGAAAGATTTACCCGAAAAAATTGAATTGGACAAATATTGTGCTTTAACTGAAGGGCAGATTGCTTTGTATCAAAATACTTTAAACCGTTTTATGATAAATATTGAAAAAGCAAGTGGTTTGGAAAAAGCGGCTTTAATTTTGCGTTTAATCACCTCCCTTAAGCAAATTTGTAATCATCCAGCCCATTTTCTCAAAAAGAAGAATTTAAGCTCTCATTTGTCTGGTAAAACAATTTTATTATTTGAATTATTGGAAGAGATTTTAAAAGGAAATGAAAAAACGCTTATTTTTACGCAATTTGCCGAAATGGGTTATTTATTACAAAAGCTTTTAAAACAAGAATTAAAAATTTCCACTCTCTTCTTTTATGGCAAACTCAACCGCATGGAGCGTGATCAGATTATTGATAAATTTCAGAATGACAAAGAACAAAAAATTTTAATTTTATCGCTAAAAGCTGGTGGCACTGGTTTAAATTTAATGCAAGCTAATCATGTTATTCATTACGATCTTTGGTGGAATCCAGCTGTCGAAGCTCAGGCTACTGATAGGGCTTATCGTATTGGGCAACAGAAAAATGTTATGGTTTATCGTTTTATTAGCCAAGGTACTTTTGAAGAAAAAATTAATCAATTATCGGCTGATAAAAAAGAATTAGCCAATTTGGTTACTAACTCTGGTGATGCTTGGCTGGGTGATTTGTCAATTACTGACTTGCAAAATTTATTTAAACTTGATTAGTTTTGTATTTTATTTATTTGCTCGAAATTTTAGTATACTGAATAAATTATTATAATCATCAGTCCAAGCTTTATCGGGTTTAGTTTTTATTTCATTTACTAAAATATCTTTTGATTTTTGTTTGTAAATATATTCATCAAATTCTCGGCTTGGACTAAGTATTAAATAAACACTATTAAAATCAATTTCTTTTATTAAAGCCCGAGAGGATATTTTAATAGGTGTATAAATTTTAGAATAATATTGTTGTGTAATATTACTAATTGGTTTATCTAAATCCAAATAACGATTACTAATATGAAACAATAATAAGCCGTCTTTTTTTAGGTTTTTAGTATAAATATTAATAGCTTCTTTTGTTAATAAATGGACTGGGACTGAATCGCCATTAAAAGCATCAATTACTAAAATGTCATATTTATTTTCAGGTTTTAAATTCTTAATTTTTTTCTTTAGCATTAATCGTCCATCACCCATAATAATTTTAGTATTTGCTTTGGATTCTTTTAAGTAAGTAAAATCGTTTTCGGCAATATTTTTTATTTTTGGATCAATTTCATAAAAATCTATATTATCGTCAGTTCGTCCATAAGCCGCAATCGTACCTACTCCTAAGCCAATAACACCCAAATTTATTTTTTGTTTTTTTTCTTTGAATTTATAAGCTAAACCAATACCTGAATTATTATTATAATAAGTAGTTGGTATATTACTAATTAATTTATTATTTGAATTGATTAATTGACTACCATGCACAATTCGACCATGCAATATAGCTTTTTGTTTATAAGTTTTTTCTAAAATACAAGTTCTAATTACTCCGTAAAAATTCCTTTCGGTTTTTAATAATTGTTGGCAATTTTGAGCTTTAAAAGAGCTAAATATTATTAAGCCCATGGTCAAAATTATAGTTAATAAACCTAATTGAATTTTTTTAATAATAAATAGTTTTTTCTCTTGGTAATTATTGTCAGTAATTAATAAATAACCGCTATAAATCAAAAGTAAACATACTACTATAAATAGTTCTAAATATTCTTTAAAAATAAGTGGTGCAATAATATTAGCGATTAAACTACCTATAACACCACCTAAAGATATTAATAAATAAAAAACAGGTAAATTATGACTACTTTCTTCTTTTGGTCTAGTTTTAAAAATTTCACCATTACAAAACATAAACAAACAAAATAATATAATCAAACTCAAAACAATATTAATCGTGAAATGAAATTTCCAAAATATAATTGAGAAAATAAATAATAAAAGACTAAGTAAGAAGACATTAAAAGTGTGGTAAAAAAAGAGAATGAGACAAGCACTCACTCAATGAAATATTAAATTCCATCGGCATAAAATACCATATTTCTTTTGTTTAGGTACTTAAGTATTATACTTGAAACATAAATATCTCGATTATAATATTTTTCATCGGCAAAACTAATAATAAAAGACAATAAATATATAATTAAAGGTAATATCCACAAAAAAGGTATTGGTGATATATCTTGTGTCAAATAAGTTGTAAAGCCCGATAATAATAAAGTTCCAGCGGCACTTAAAGCCAACCATTTAAATATATTTTTATTACTTATTTTGGTATTAGTAGTATTTATTTTGGTAAATTTATAATATATTTTTTTGCGTTTTTTTAAACGATTAATAATTACTTTAAATAATTGAATCAAAACTGATTTTTTTTGTAATATAAAACAAATAATAATTAATTGAAAAACTAATAAATAAAAGACAATTTTATAATTAATCAAAGTTGTTAAAACTGGAAATAAACCCTCCAAAAAGCTTGGATAAATAATTAAAGCTAATAGAGAACCTATATTTGAAAGACTATATAAATGATATGAGCTTTTATTTTGATAATGAATTTTATGCCAATTTTGCAGACAAGTACTAATGGTAGATAATGTAATAGCAATGGGCGAAATATATTTGAATAAAACCCATAATAAGCTATTAATTGGTGAATTCAAATCATATTCTTCCAATTGATATATCTTAAATAATTGACTACTGAAAATTAAAGAAATAAAAAGTAAAATTGTATAAATAAAAGTTTGAATTCTTAAATTAAATTTGTTAAGTAAAAAAGTAATAGTATAACCAGCCAAAAGTGTAATTTGAAAAAATAATAAACAAATTGACCAAACCTGAGAAGTACCACCATAAACGGGTGTAATAATTTTGCCGATTATTGGTTGTATTAAAAATAATAAAAAAGAACCAATAAAAATACTTGAATAAAATAAATACAACATCAAATT
>CANLFK010000142.1 GCA_947489925.1 Candidatus Caenarcanales bacterium | reverse complement strand
TATCTGTCAATTTTTTTTTGTTTAAATTAAAAATTATATGTTCAATTATCGATTTGCCTTGTAAGGGGATGAGTGGTTTCGGGATAGATTTTGTGAGCGGCTTAAGTCTTTGCCCCTTTCCTCCAGCAAGAATTATTACAGATAGTTTTTTTTTAAAAGTTGATATATCGAAAATCATTATCTAGTGATAAATACAATATTTGTTTTAATATAAATAGATAGCAACATAAATAAAATTTATGAAAATAGTTTTAGGCTTAAACAGTTTTCACGCAGATTCATCTGCTGCAATTTTTCAAGATAATAAATTGCTTTATGGAATTGAAGAAGAACGTATAAATCGTATAAAACATTGGGCTGGTTTACCTGTTGAGTCTATTAAAGCTTGTCTAAATTATAATAAAATAAAATTAGAAGATATTACAGACTTAGCTATTAATACTAACCCAAGATCAAACTTAAAAGAAAAAAGTATTTATTTTTTTAAGAACTACATTTTAGGTAATAAAAAATTTGAAATTTTTAAGAGATTAAAAAATAAATTGAATTTAAAAAACGAAATAGAAAAAAAATTAAATAGTAGATTTAATAAACAAATAAAAATTCATTATATAGGCAAGTTTTAAAAGCCTAAATTTTTACGAATATTCTAAAATAAATAAATATTTTTAAAATTATGGTTTTTCAACTTAAAAAATTATGTCTATAAACAATGATGAAATATTTCCTGAAAATGAAAATATTGCCGAAAATGAAAATCCTTTGCTTGCCAAAATAACTGAATTAGAAGAAAAAAATCAACAACTTGATGATCAGTTAAAACGGTCAATGGCTGATTATCAAAATCTTTTGAGGCGTACTCAGCAAGAAAAAGAACAAATTAGACTTTATGCCGCAGAGCCAGCCATGTTAGGTTTAATTCCAGCTTTAGATAATTTTCATTATGCGATCAAATCCTTTTCAGAGTCGTCAGATTCAAATCAATTATTTAATTCAATGAAAATGATTTGGGGAAATTTAATTAGCACTCTCGATTCAATCGGTTTTAAGTTAATTGATAAAACTAATATAGCTTTTGATGCAATGTCTCATGAAGCAATTACCCAAATTCCAGCCGAAGAAGAAGGTTTAATTCTTGAAATTTTTAGACCAGGTTATTCTTTACACGGAAAAGTTTTAAAACCAGCTCAAGTCGGCGTTTCAGTCATTAATAATAAGCAATAAAATAAATTAAATTAAACTATGTCAAATCAAGAAGATTATTATTCTCTTTTGGAGCTGAATCAAAACAGTGCACCCGAAGATATAAAAAGAAATTACAAAAATTTAGCCCGTAAATATCACCCAGACAATAAAGACACTGGAAGTGAAGAAATATTTAAAAAAATCGGCGAAGCTTATTCTATTTTGTCTGATCCACAAAAAAAGGCCGCATATGATCGTTATGGACATGAAGCTTTTACGCAAGGTTCTCGTGGTGCTTCTTCTCCATTTTCTAATTCTGATTTATTTGATGATTTAAGTGATTTATTTGAAACCTTTATGGGTGCTTCTGCATCAGGCGGAGGAAATCGAAGAAAAAGGCGTGAAAGAGGCGGTGATATTCAGGTAATTTTAGAGCTTGACTTTTTGGAATCAGCTTTTGGAGTCAATCGTAAAATAAAATTAAATCGTCTTATTAATTGTAAAGCTTGTGATGGTAGCGGAGCTGATCCTAGTTCTGGTGTACAAACTTGCCCAACCTGCAAGGGTAATGGTGAAGTAAGAGTAGCTACTCAATCTTTTTTGGGAGTTATTACCCAAGTTATTACTTGTCCCACTTGTAGAGGCACTGGCAATATTATAAAGACTCCGTGTAAAGTTTGTACTGGAAAAGGTCAAACTAAAGAGGAAAATGAACTTGACATAAAAGTCCCGAAAGGAGCTGAAGATAGTAGCCGTTTAATTTGGCAACAAAAAGGTAATGAAGGTCGTAATGGTGGACCGGCTGGTGATTTGTATATTTTGCTAAAAGTTAAGCCTCATCCTAAGTTTAAAAGACAAGGATTAGATATTTTTGAAGAAAAAACTATTAGTGTTTGGCAAGCCATTATGGGTGATGAATTTGAAATTGAAACTATTCATGGCTCTCAAATGATTGAAGTTAAGGCTGGTTTGCAACCTAATACTTTAATTACTCTTAATTCACAAGGTATTAAGCTTGATAGTGGGCAATCTGGAAGTCATCATATAAAACTGAATGTTCAAATTCCTAATAAAAAAGACTTAAAACCCGAATTAATTCAGCTTATCAGCAATGAAAATCTGGAAAATAAAGAAAATAAAAAAGCTGGTTTTGCCGAAAATTTAGCTAATTTATTTCGTAAAAAAGACGGAGAATAGCAAAATCAAAATAAAATTCTTGTGAAAATAGCTCTCTTGATCAACTATATTTCAGTGGAAACTTTGTTTTTACTTTGCAAAGCTGAATTCATAGTATGCCAAGCCAAGGTCGCACATTTTACTCGTGATGGATATTCTTTAACGCCCGAAAAAATAGTTAATTTGCCTAAGGAATTTTGCTGATTATTTATATCAAGATCACTGACTAGCATTTGTTGAAATTCTTGAAATATCTTTTCGGCTTCTTCTTTGGTTTTGCCTTTTAAAATTTGAGTCATCATTGAAGCACTAGCTTGTGAAATAGTGCAACCAATACCATCAAATTTAATTTCTTCTACAATATTGTTTTCATCTAAATTTAAATAAACAGTAATTTGATCTCCGCAAAGTGGATTATAACCTTCACATGAATGAGTACAAGGTTTTAATTCTCCAAAATTCCTTGGCTTACGGCTATGGTCTAAAATAACTTGCTGATATAATTGGCTTAATTTTGACATGGTGAATTTAATTATTTTCCCTAATATTTAAAAATTTCAATTACTCTTTTCAAACCTTTAATTAAAATATCAATTTCTTCTTTTGTATTATAAAAAGCAAATGAAGCTCTAGCCGTGGCTGGTACTTTTAATATATTCATTAATGGTTGTGCACAATGATGACCAACTCGCACGGCAACACCAAATTCTTGGTCTAAAATTGTACCAATATCATGCGGATGAATTGAATCAATCACAAAAGATATTAAACTAGCTTTTTCGGTCGCTTGCCCAATAATAGTTACTTCGGGTACTAATTTTGCTAATTGGTTTTCAGCATATTTTAATAAACTATGTTCATAAGCTTTTATATTTTCTAAGCCCAAATTTGTAATATAATCCAAAGCTTCGCCCAGAGCAATTACTTCCATGATTGGTGGTGTACCAGCTTCAAACTTCGACGGAGGAGCGGCATATGTAGTTTTTTCAAAGCTAACTTTTTCAATCATATCTCCACCAGCTTGGTAAGGAGGCATTTGCTCAAGATGCTTTAATTTGCCGTATAAAACTCCTATTCCAGTTGTGGCATAAACTTTATGTCCTGAAAAAGCATAAAAATCACAATCTAAATCTTGTACATCAATTAATTCATGCGGAGCGGCCTGAGAGCCATCAATTAAAACTGGTATTTTATGTTTATGAGCTAAATCAATAATTTTTTTAAGCGGATTAATTGTCCCTAAAACATTAGAAATATGACACAGTGAAAGAAAACGAGTTTTTGGATTAATTAATTTTTCAAGTTCTATTAAGTTTAATTCACCTAATTCATTGATGGGAGCGATTTTTAGCTTAGCTTGAGTTTTTTCACAAATTAATTGCCAAGGCACAATATTTGCATGATGCTCCATGGCGGTAATTATGATTTCATCATTTGGCTTAAACACACTACCACCATAGGAATTAGCTATTAAATTAATCGCTTCAGTGCAGCCTTTTGTAAACACAATTTCTGAATTTTGCTTGGCATTAATAAATTTAGCTACTTTTTGGCGAGCTTCATTAAACAAAGCTGTTGATTTTTCACTTAAAGAATAAGCTCCCCGTCTGACAGTTGAATTTTGAAAGGATAAATATTCAGTAATGCGATTTATAACTTTAATTGGCTTTTGAGTAGTGGCGGCATTATCTAAATAAACTAAAGGTAAATCATTAACTTTTTGGCTTAAAATAGGGAAGTCTAGGCGAATGGAATTTATGTCTAAAGCTTTGGCTAATTTATTTTTAAGCGGCATTGGAATTTGCATTAAAACTAATACTAATTTGGTATTAATTAAAATTTAACTCAAATTCCAGACATTATCCAAATTAATTACTTTTTAAACGAAAATTCATTTAATTGAATTATTTTTGTGAGTTTATATTTTTATAAAATTTATGCTGAAATAGTAATGAACTTTTTTTAAAAAAATATATGAAAATAATACATTCAGTTAGCGAATTAATAATTTTCCGAAATAGCTTAGACCCAGCCGTGAAAGTTGCTTTAGTGCCAACAATGGGAGCTTTGCATTCTGGACATTTAGCTTTATTAACCGAAGCCAAAGAAAAAGCTGATTTTGTAATTATTAGTATTTTTGTTAATCCGCTTCAGTTTGGGCAGAACGAAGACTTAAATAAATATCCTCGCACCTTAGAAGCTGATCTTGAATTGTGCAAAAGTGTAAATGTTGATTTAGTTTTTATCCCGAATCCTGAAGAAATTTATCCAGAGAGCCAAGAAAATATTACTAAAATAATACCTAGAGAAAAAGTTGCTAATTATTTATGCGGAAAAACAAGACCTAATCACTTTTCTGGGGTTTTAACTATTGTTTTAAAATTGTTTAATTTAAGTCTTCCTCATTTAGCGTATTTTGGCGAAAAAGACTTTCAGCAATTAACTTTAATTCGTTTAATGGTCAAAGATTTAAACCTTAATATTCAAATTATGCCAATTTCAATTATCCGCTCTGATTCAGGTTTAGCTTTAAGTTCTCGTAATAAATATTTGAACTCAGACGAATTAATTAAAGCTTCGCAAATATATTCAACCTTAATTAAAACAGCCCAAAATATAAAAAAGGGCATGCAAATTAATAATGCCTTGGAGTTTGCAAGAGGAAGTTTGACTAAAGAGGGTTTTACAATTGACTATCTGGAAGCAAGAAGTGAAAATGATTTAGAAATTATAAATAATACTAATTTGATTAATTTACCTTTTCGTTTATTTATTGCTGTTTATTTTGGTGCAAATAAAACTCGCTTAATTGACAACTTGAAAGTTATATAGCAAATCACCGAAGTCTTAGCTAAAATAGGGGGAGATTTCTATAAACTAAGTTTTTTAACCCTCGGCTTTCGCCGACCCCCGAAGGGGCAAGGATTTTGCATGAGTTAAAGTAGAGAAAATAATTTAGGAATATCATGAGAATACATATCTTTAAAAGAGGAAAAACTTTTAATATCAGACTGTTTGCAAGTATTTAAAACACAGCTTCTA
>CANLFK010000141.1 GCA_947489925.1 Candidatus Caenarcanales bacterium | reverse complement strand
CTAGCACTAATTGGTTTAAAACTAAAATTAGCGAGGTTTTACAATAATGTTTATAAATAAATTAGAACTAAAAAACTTTAAACGATTCACTGATTTAACCATTGATTTAAGTTCACCCCAAAACGAAAATCCACCGAAATTGGTTTTATTAATTGGTGCAAATGGTAGCGGAAAGTCTTGTATTTTTGACGCTTTTGAGTATTTTGAAAAATCTCAGAGAAATAAGCCTTTAAGTAGTATGAGTAAAGAATATGCTGATTACTACAATAAAATTTCTAGAATAAAAGAAAATAACTTATCAGAGATAGAAATAAAACATAAACTAGAAATTAACTTTTCAAATGGAAGTTCTTTTGGATCTGTTCCTCTTGGATTTGGAGCGGTAGATTTAGACTTCGAGTATGCAAATGCCTCAAAGGAAGAGTTGAAAAAACATATCGAACGAATAAAAAATTTCTGTAAATTTTACGGTAGAAGTGCATTTAGATATACTCCAAGAATTAATAAAACTATGATTGGTTTTAATAAGAGTTTTGAAGAAGATTTGAATAAACCACAAACTTATATAGATATTGATACCAAAAGATTTGATGATGATATCGACGAAATTTTCAATAATTTTTTAAAAGAAATTAAAGAGAAAAATAATGCACAGGAAAATTTCAATAATGCTTTAAACACTGCTTTTATTAATATTTTTGGAGATACTAATACTTCTTTAAAATATGAAGATTTTGATTTGCCAGTTGATGGACAATCCGTTCAATTTTGGTTTAAAAAAGGCTTTCTCAAAGTTCCATATGATTATTTGTCCGCTGGTGAAAAAATGGTTTTTGAGCTTTTATTAAATCTTTATGCTCGCAAGCATTTATACCAAGATTCAATTGTATTTTTTGATGAACTAGACTTGCATTTGAATACTAGTTTGCAATTTGATTTATTAAAAGAAATTACCGAAAATTGGATACCAGAAAATTCACAAGTTTGGGTTGCAAGTCATTCATTGGGGTTTATTGATTATGCAAGGCAATATGAAAAAGGTGTAATTATTGATTTTGATAGTTTAGACTTTGATGAAGAACAAGTATTAAAACCAGCTGACAAAGATGATTTAAGTATTTTTACAGTACCAATTCCGATTAGTTCAATTGAAAATATAGTTCAGCTACCTTCAATTATTTTATGTGAGGGCAAAGATTCCAAATACTATTCTGGACAAAATAATAAACAATTCTTTGGAGTAAAAGATAAGTTTAATGTTTTAGAGTGGTGCGGGAGATTTAAATGCTTAGGAATTATTGATAAAGACTACTTATTTAAAACTGAAAGTATAAAGTTAGAAAATAAATTTAAAGGAAAATTGAAAGTTTTAAAATATTATTCAATTGAAAACTATTTGCTTCATCCAGAGAATTTAAGAGAATACGATTTGAATTTTGATTTAGATTTATACAAACAAGAAATTATAAAAACCAAAAATGAATACTTACAAAATAAAATTTCTGACTACTTTTCTCAAATAAGGTCTAATTATAAAATACTAAAATCCAGAAAAGATAAAGGTTTAGAACATGATTGGCTGATTGAAATGGAAGATTCTTCTGAAGTGTTAAATCTACTTAAATCAGACAATTTTGAAATATTTTATGAGTTTTTCCCAATCAAAGATGAAAATAAAAAAATAAAATCTATTCAAAAAATCTTAAAAAATAAAAGTAAAGAGAGCTTATATTTAGAACTCTCTCAAACAAACTGGTTTAAAAGTAAAATTAGTGAGGTTTTACAATAATGTTTATTAATAAATTACAGCTAAAAAACTTTAAACGCTTTACTGATTTAACGGTTGATTTAGCCCCCCAGCCCCCTAAAGGGGGAGCAAATCAGCAAGGCGAAAATCCACCCAAATTGGTTTTATTAATTGGTGTAAATGGTAGCGGAAAGTCTTGTATTTTTGACGCTTTTGAAGCTGCAAATGGAATAATATCTAATGAAAAATTAATACAAGCTTTTGAAACAGAGAAAAATGGAAATTCCTTTAGTGGGCAAGGTCTGCCAAACAATAATTATTGTTCAAAGAAAAAAGATAGAAAAAACGAATACGAAGTAATTATTCATCTTGATAAAAATAAACATTTTAATTTCAATTCTCATTTTAAAAGTATTTCAAAAGCTAATATATTGGTTAGACAAGCAAGTTTAGAAACTAATTTACAGGTTGGTAATCATTTTTACGGTAGAACTGCTTTTAGGAATATTATTGATTTAGAAACAAAGTTTAATGCTGATGAATACGGAGAAAAAGATGTACAAAAAGTTATAGAGAAAAACTTAGATAAACCAAGCCGATTAATTGATTTAGATAAACGCTGGGACGGAGATATTTTATATTGCTTTAAAGAAGAAATTGACCGAAAAGAATTAACAATAGAACTTAATAAAAGCTTGAATAGTATTTTTGCAAAGAATCCAATTGGGCATTTTCAAATTGAAAGTATTAAAAGTGAAATAGGTCGTTCAATTAAATTATCGCTGGAAGTTTTGATTAGAAAAGGGACTTCTATTTTTCCTTATGAATATTTATCTGCTGGTGAAAAGCAATTATTTACAATTTTATTAAACTTGCACTTACGCAAAAAGTACCTTGAAAATACTATTATTTACTTAGACGAAATAGATTTACATTTAAATACAAGTATTCAGTCAGATTTATTAAAAGAAATTACCGAAAATTTAATACCCGACAATTCGCAAGTTTGGGTTGCTAGTCATTCACTTGGCTTTATTGATTATGCAAGGCAAAAAACATATAAGTATGATGAAATAACCGAAACTGAAGTAGAAATAAAAAAAGTAATTCTTGACTTTGATAATTTAAACTTTGATGAAGTACAAGTATTAAAACCAGAAAAAAGAGACAATTTAAAAGTATATGATATTGCTGTTCCACAAGAAACTTTAGCGGTTTTATTCCAAGACAAACAAAAAATATATTGCGAAAATAAAAATGACAAATACTATAATTTATTAGCTTTACAAAATAAAATCTTTTTGCCCGAAACAGATAAAAATGCCGTTTTTTTAAGACTTCAAAATAATAAAGAAAATGATGCGTTTGGAATTATTGATCGTGATTATTTATCTGACAGAGAGCGGGAAAAATTAATGCAAAAATTTGAAAATATAAAAGTCTTGGAATACTATTGCTTTGAAAATTATTTGTATCATCCAGATAATATAAATGAATTGAAAATAAGTGGTTTTGATAAACAGGAGTATATAAAAAAATTAATTGAAATAAAAAATAGAGAAAACGATAATATCAAAGCAAATTTATCTAATAGCAGAAATAGTTATATATTTTTCAAAAAGAATGAAGAATTTAAATTAAAAGATGAAAACTTAGATTGTATTTTTAAGCTCTTGAATTCAGATGAGTTAGAGGATTTTTATAAAGTGTTTTCAATGAAAAATAAACAGGATTTAGCAAATATAAATAAACATAAATCCGAGCTTGTTAGAACAAATTGGTTTAAAACTAAAATTAATGAGGTTTTGCAATAATGAAAAATAATAAAATCTATTAATGTCCGCCCATTATTTTTTCTATTTCTTCGGGTTTATCATGCAAGCCAAATCTATCGATAATTGTAGCACTTGCTTCATTTTGTCCAATAATTTTGACTTCTAATCCAGATTTTCTAAGTTTGAAAACTACTTTATCTAAAGCATAAACAGCCGTAGTATCCCAAAAATGAGCTCGGTTAATATCAATAATAATTTTAATTAAACCATTTTCCTTAAAATCGAATGAATTTATAAATTTATCCGCACTATTAAAAAAAATCTGCCCGACAAATTTATAAACTTTGATTTTATTATTATCTTCATAATATTTATCACAGTACAAAAAATGACTAATTTTATTTATAAAAAATATTGATGCCAATAATACTCCACCCAATACTCCATAAGCTAAATTATGCGTATATAAAATAATACTCATAGTTGTAAATATTACTAAATTACTTGAAATCGGATAAGTCTTTAACTTTACAAATGACTTCCAATCAAAAGTCGAAATCGAAACCATAATCATAATAGAAACAAGAGCTGGCATTGGAATAATTGAAATTAAATTGTTAAAAAAAACAACAAAAATTAATAATAAAAAACCAGCAAAAAAAGTAGAAAGCCTACTTCGAGAACCAGATTTTACATTAATCACTGAAAGCCCAATCATTGCACAACCAGCCATACCTCCCATAAAACCAGTTATTAAATTAGCAATGCCTTGCCCTATACATTCTTTGTTTTTATTAGTTATAGTATCTGTTATATCATCAAGAACCGCAGTTGTAATTAAAGCCTCTAAGAGACCAACAATAGCCAAAGAAAAAGAATACGGAAAAATTATTTGTAATGTTTGAAAGTTGAATGGAATACTCGGAATAAAAAATGTTGGTAAGCTTTCTGGTAAATTCCCAATGTCAGCAACCGTTCTAATATTGTCTAGTTTAAAAACATAAACTAATAAAGTTAAAATTATAATTGAAATAAGTGGAGAAGGAATTACTTTGCCGATCTTAGGAATAAATGGAAACAAATAAATAATTAATAATCCAAAAATAATAAGAATATAGACATACCAAGATACATTTATTAATTCAGGTAATTGAGCCATAAAAATCAAAATTGCTAAGGCATTTACAAACCCGATTACAACCGAATGAGAAACAAAACTCATCAACGAACCCACTTTAAAATAACCTAATATTATCTGCAAAATACCCGTTAAAATTGTGGCGGCTAATAAATATTGCAATCCATATTCTTTTACTAAATTTACAATTACTAAAGCCATAGCTCCAGTAGCGGCACTTATCATCGAAACACGACCACCCACCAAAGATATAATAACTGCAATACTAAAAGAAGCATAAAGCGCAACTTTAGGATCAACTCCAGCAATAATACTAAAAGCAATTGATTGCGGAATAAGTGCCATTGCAATTACAATTCCAGCCAAAAAATCATTTTTAATATTTCCGAACCATTCTTCTTTTTTTAAAATATTTTGAATCATTTATTTTTGAATTTATTTATTTATAAATCATAATTGAATTTATCTTTAAAACTAAAACAATAACTTAAGTAAGAAGACATTAAAAGTGTGGTAAAAAAAGAGAATGAGACAAGCACTCACTCAATGAAATATTAAATTCCATCGGCATAAAATACCATATTTCTTTTGTTTAGGTACTTATCAGCAGTTTCATGTTCCAACACCATATCCACAACCAACTACTACTTGTGGAGATCATTGGTATACAGTTTGTGAGCCACCAAAACCACCTTATCAACCACCTGTTGTAGATCCAGATTGTCCAGATGATCCAGTTGTTTGTACTGCCGAAGTAAG
>CANLFK010000140.1 GCA_947489925.1 Candidatus Caenarcanales bacterium | reverse complement strand
CAAATTTGAATCAAACAAATAATAAAATTAATACTTTAAAAATACAAATCGAAAGTAGCGAAAAACTAATTAATTATTTAAATACTTTTGGACAAATTCAAGAAAATATTAAAAACCGAAATAGTTTGGCTCTCAAAGATGCTGGAGTGAAATTAAGAGAAAAATTAGATCAATTAAAAATTCAAAAAAATAACTTTGAAAATATACCCAAATTAAAAATAAAATTACAAGATATTCAAAATAAAATTGATAATAATAAAAGTGTTTTATCCAAAATTGAATTAAGTAAAACTGAATTAATTGAATTAGAAAATAAAAGTATAAATTTACACAATGAAATTATCTCTCTCAAAGAGCAAGCTGACCGTGCATTAATTTTAAAATCGGAATTAGAAAAAGAAAATTTATTTGAAAATATTTTGCAAAATCAAAAGTACAAAATTACTGATTTAGAAAAAGAATTATTAAATATTAATCAAATTTTGGAAAGCTTAAAAGAAATACCTGAAAAATTAATTGCCATTGAACATGAATTAGAGACTTTAGAAAAAATTTACTTAGAATGGATAAAGTTAAAAGAAGCTTTAGAAAACTTAATAAAATTAGAGAATAAAAGAACTTTACTTGAAGAAAAAACTAAAGAATTAATAAATCAAAAAACTGACTTAGAGCTTAATTTGAAAGATGAAAACTATTTTATACAAACTACTGAATTAATAAAAGAAAAACAAAATTTAATTAATTATAATACTGGACAAATTCATTCGCTGGAATATTTAACTAAAAACTTAACTGACCGAATCAATGATTTGAAAGAAAAACAAAAAACTTTTGAAAAGTATAAAACTGATTTAGAAGTACAAAAAAATAAAGAAAATAAAATTACTAAAATGAGAGCTTATTTTAAAGAACTTTCAATTCGTTTAGCTAAAGAATATACAGCGAAAATAAGTCAGAGAGCGACTAATTTATTCAGAGAAATTATGCAAGATTCATCTTTTGAACTGACTTGGAGCGAAGATTATGAAATTATTACTTATAAAAATGGACAAAAATTAACTTTCGATTTACTTTCAGGAGGTCAGCAAGTTTCAGCCGCTATTTCAATTAGATTAAGTTTATTGCAGGAATTATCCAATATTTCTTTTGCCTTTTTTGATGAACCAACTGCTCATTTAGACACCGAAAGACGAAATCAATTGGCTTTACAAATTGCGTCGATTAAGTCATTTTCACAATTATTTGTTATTACGCACGATGAAAGCTTTGCCAGCCAAGCCAATACAGTCATTAATATTTAGGAGTAATAGTTTTTTATAATTTTGAATAGTTTAAATGAATTTAGTTTGTAAACTCAAGCGAATATAATTTATACTCTTCACTAGATGAAAGTCAAATTGCATGGTTTATTAAAGAATAAGGGCATGATAATTCCATCAGATACAGAACTTAATCGAATTGCTTGTGGTATTTCGGAGGGATATTTAAAGGTGATTTGCTCTTTAGGTTCTTTGGCTTGGACAGAAAGTTCTAGAGATACCGATGGATTAGGAATTGATGGATATCTCGAGAAAATTTCAATAGAAACCATTAAAGATCAAAATTACCAAATTGCAAGCAATATGAACTATCGTATTCAATTAAAATCCTGTTATTCCTCTAATTCTTTTCAAGAGACAGAAAATTCAATCAAATATTCAATTTCTAATCATGAAGCTTATTTCAATAAAATCCAGCTTATTGATAATGCCTTGATTATTATTCTAAGATTACCTCCCAAAGAACAATTTAGTCAATGGATTGAAATTACTGGAGATTATACAAAGTTACAAAGATGTGCGTATTTTAGAAAAATCTCATTTCAAGATAAAAAAAGTATTATAGAAATCCCTAAAAAGAATTTATTAAATCCAGAAAATTTGCAAAATCTTTTTATTCGTCCTAAGAGAAAGGAGAATAAATAATATGCAAATGCAAATAATACCTAGAGATAAATTTACTTGGGCTTTTGAAAATTTAGGCTGGGAAAACTATATATCAGAAAATGATGAATACATTGTTTGGGAGTGGAAGGAAAGACCTGACTTATGGACAGTAATACCGAAAAATGAAAAATCTGGAGAATATTTAAAATATCAAGAGCAAAATATTAAATTATTATTACTCTCTCTAAATAACGCTCCAATTCAAGAAAACTTTACAAAAATCTATGAACAATTATTGGGTTTGCATTATCCAATTATTAGTCGTTTTACTTCTAAAAATAGTAATTTTGATGAGGGTATTCCTCCTGAGGTAGGTGGTACTGTTATACAGACAATATATAGTAATTTCCCAAAATTTGCTAAATCATCAATTTACTCAAGAGAGATTAAAAACTTAAAACTTGCTCATACTCAGCACGGAAGTTATATTTTAAAAATAAATGTTCCTATAGAGCAGTCTCTTTCTTTACAAACATTATTTCCCAATGAAGATCAGACGAAAAATTTAGTTCAAGATTATTTAAATTCTATAGAAAAACTGAGCAAAATTGAAGAGAGTAACCCCAAAAAGTATTATGAAAAATTTAGAAGTGAGAATATACCTTTTTGCCTGATAGAAGCTTTTCTCGCAAAAAAAGGAATTGTTGATATTACAAAAAAGTATATTGAGAACAATTCGATAGAAGCTTTATTTATCAAGAGTGAAAACAATGACTTACTTGAATTTAGAAATAAGAAAATTGACTTTAAAACTATTGATATTAGAGAATTAAACACACTAGATGATGAGTTTATAAAAATACTAAAAGATTTTGAAAATCAATTTGATTTAGATGAGAAGGGTGCGGAAATTATTGGAACTATTTACAGAATAAGTGAGAATGGAAAAGCAACATTTAAAGCGGAGAGTGTTAATAGGAAAGATGTAAAAAATATAGAAAAAATTCAAACTACAGAGCTAACTGATGAATGGAAAAAAAAATGTTACAAAGCTGGAGCTGAAGATTGCAAACTAAAAATTACGGGCGATTTGAGTAAAAAACCAGGACAACCCGCAAAACTAATAGTAGGAGCTTTAGAGTTATATGAGGAAGAAAAACCACAGCTAAAGATGTTTTGATAAAAACATTAAAAAAGAGACATAAAACGATTTAATGTCTCTTTTAAAAATACCAAATTTCAAAGCTATTTGGGTTTAATTTATTCACGATAAACTGATGAAATATTAAGTCCCGTTTTGTCTTTCAGCGTTTTTTCAATAAATTCAGCTTCTTCCTTGCTTATAACTTTTAATTGTCTGGTTTCAGTCAAGTCTTCAGGTAAATGATTTCCTCTGTTTTCTCTGTGCCACTGCATAGGATAAGGACGAAGAGGAGTATTTAACTGTACGCTAGCTGGTTGAATTTCATTTAATAAATTAGCTAAGTCTTCTATTTGAGCTAAATTCAAAGGCATAAACATCATTTGAATATCAAGAATACCTTTAAAAGATTGCTTGAAAGATTTAATGCCAGCCACAATATTTTCAATGTTTATATTCTCGGCTGGACGATTAATTTGTTTTAAGGTTTTATCATTAGCCGCATCCAGCTTGCAAATTACACGATCTATTAATTCTAAGTCTTTTTGTACTTCAGGCAATAAAAGCATAGTTGAATTAGTTAATACTTGCAAAGGTTTATCTGGGCAAAGCTTTTTAATTTCAGACGCAATTTCCCCTAAATTAGTAGCTAAAGTTGGTTCTCCGCTTCCCGAAAAAGTTATGACATCAAATTCAATATTTTTACTCAAAAACTCTTTTAAATCATTAATTACTTTTTCGCTTGAAATATAGACTTTCCTTTCTGGAGTAACTCTTTGAATTTGTCCAAGCTGACAATAAATACAATTAAAAGAACAAGTAGAAATCTCAAAAATAACATCAATACCCAAAGACTTACCAAATCTCCATGAAAGAACTGGTCCATAAATAGTTTTGTCTATTTGTTTAATTACTCCAGACATACAGTATTCCTATTGACCTTCGGGCGGAACTGTTGTTACTAAACTTAATTTACCAAGTTGGGCTTTATTAACCGCATCCAAAACTGATACTACTCTTCCATAATCAACTTTATTATCAGCTTTCAATTTAACGGTTGGTTTTTGCCCCGGAGTTTCTTTTTCAATAGCTTTTCCTTCTTCAGCTAAAGCGGAATATAGTTTTTCTTGTACTTGCTCATTCGGAAGAGTCGCTTCAATTAATTGTTTTCCATTCAAAGCAATTACTCCTTCTTTAGAAACTTCAATGAGAATAGATTTTATTTTGCTTGTATCAGAATTTTGAGCACTCTGAGCGGCTGGTGGGTCTACTTTAAGTGCCGCCTGATTATCTAAGAGCGGTGCTAATAAAATCATAATTACCAATAAAACCAAAAATACATCGGTTAAAGGAGTAATATTTATATCACTAAAATTTTGTCTACTATTGCGGTTTCCACCACCTGAAAAAGCCATCTTCTTTAATATTCCCCTGGATTAGAAACAATGCGAGTTTGAGGTCTGAGCATTTGATTTGCTGAAGGTTTATTTATAGGAGCTTGAGCAGCATAATATTGTCCATCATTATTTTGTTCTGTTTGTTGCTGAGGCTGAACTGAAGTATTTTGTGAATTGATAAAATCCAATAAAGTTAATTTAATAACAGCAAAGTCATTTTCAAAACTCTTAACAACGCTATTAAACCAATTATTTAAGATTACGGCAATAATAGCCACTACCAAACCAAAACCAGTTGCAATAAGAGCTTTAGCAACACCCAAAACAACAGCTTGGCTTTGACCACCTTGTTGGCCTAATAATTTAAGCGTTACAATAACTCCAACTACGGTACCAAATAAGCCAATAAACGGTGTTGTTGCTCCAATTGTAGCTAGAACTGAGAGCCTTTTTTCTAAATCACGAATATAAAGACTACAAGAAATATCAAAGGCATTTGAAAAACTCTTGGTATTATTTCTCATTAATCTTAAGCCTTCTTCGGTCATTAAACCAATTAAACCGCCCACTTGCTTTGCTAAAGAAATAGCTCCATCAATATTTCCAGCTTCAAGATCTAATTGTACTCGGCGTATAAAAGAAGCTAAATCTCTTTGATTGCGATTATAATAAATAGCTCTGTCAATGGCGACTGTCAAAGTTATGATTCCGCAAATTGCAATTGGGATCGAAGCAAACCAGTCTTCTTTGAAAAACTGAATGAAATAAGTGAAAAAATCTGAACCAGCACTAGGATTAGGTAAATTGGCTTCTGGCATTATATTTCAAAAATAGAGTAAATTGTATAATGATTGTGCCACTATCAAGCTTTAATGACAAGGGTAATTTTTTGAAAGATTAGGATTTGGGCAAAAAGAGAGTTGAACTCTTACACCTTGCGGTACATGATCCTAAGTCATGCGCGTCTGCCAATTCCGCCATTTGCCCATAAATAAAACTAATTAATTTCTTAAGCTTAATCAATTAAAATTATAATAAAATAAAAATTAA
>CANLFK010000139.1 GCA_947489925.1 Candidatus Caenarcanales bacterium | reverse complement strand
GGTTTATCAAGTATTTATGGATTCCGTTTTCTGCATATATTAATTTTAACTCACTTAAGCAGGCACTCAATGAAATATTAAATTCCATCAACACAAAACACCATATTTCTTTTGTCTAGGTACTTAAGAAATGCTTACTTAGAGGCAAATATTGTTTCTCCGAAATCAACTGATGATGCAACTCATGTCGCTATTGCAACCATTTCGATGGCTGATGCAATTGTTTCTTGGAACTTTAAACATATTGTGCAACTTGATAAAATGAAAATGTACAATCAAATTAATCTTTTGAATGGATATGGAATATTAACAATAGTTTCTCCTAGGGAAATAATAAATTATGAATAAAAATAACAAAGAATTTGATACCCTTGAATTAAAGAGGCAAGTTCAAGAAAAGATATATGAAACAATAAAAAACTTGTCTCCTGCTGAGGAAATTAAGTATTTTCAAACTGTTTGCAATTCTGATTACTATTCTCAATGGTTGGCTAAAATGGAGTTTTCAAATTCAAACAATAAAAATAAAGTAGCTTAGTTAAATATTATGAACAACCTTCACACAAATAAACTTCTTCTGCATAGCCAGAGCGAAAGCGAATTACTTTTTTACCGTCAGTTTCAAATAAAAGATTGTACTTTTGATCAGCTTTATCTTTTGGCTTATAGATTAGATAGTGTCCTTTTTCCTCGTATTGATGAGGCTCTATCGTGATTTTATCTTTATAAGTTTTCTTTACTTTTTCCTCTGAATCACCAATTCCAATGCCACTTAAAGTTTTAATACTTTCACCATCTATTTCTATTCTTGAAATATGTTTATTAGTAATCATAAATCCAACATTCTTAAGTAAAGGATGCTCAAAACTAATATGAAAACAATGATTAGGTGATTTTATTGCTTCTTGATAAGTTTTAAAAGTGTGACTCAAGCCATTATTATCGATAACGGTATTGTTTTCGTCCATTACAGGCTTTAAGTTAGTAATTTTGGAAGCTTGTTCAATGCTCATTCCAACACAAATTGGACCAAGACAGTTTAAGCTTAATTTCCAATTATTATAATTAGGCTTTGCTTCAGCAAATGAGCTGACCGATAAAAACAAAAGTGATAATAAAATTTTATTTTGCATTTTTTAATAAATTATTTCTTGCAAAAATTATATAGTGTTTTAGGTTCTATAAGAATTTGTCATTATCTAGTACAAAGTTTTAGGGTAAGCCTTGCAATTTTAAATGAAGGTTTGGGGAATTTTATGTAAATAAGAAGATATTTGAGGAAATTAAAATTATGTCTGATTCCATAATGGCTCGTATTCAATCTGAGAGAGAACAAAATAAATTAAATACAGGCAGTGCTAACTTAAAAACCCCAGCTTATTATCAATTAAGAAAAGAATTACATAGTCAATTATTAAATGAAATCTCTCCTGAAGACTTAAGCGGAGATATAAACCAGAATGAAATAAAACAACAAATCAGTCAAATTGTACATGCTTTAGCTGCTCGCCAAGGTATTCCACTTTCGCCAGAGCAAAAATCAATGCTAATCAGCGAATTAACTGATGAAGTTCTTGGATTTGGTCCTCTTGAGCCTTTATTAAGAGATGATTCAATTTCAGAAATTATGATTAATAATTATAAAACCATATTCATTGAGCAAGGCGGACGAATGAGCAAACTCAAAGAAGTTATATTTGAAGATGAAGTACATTTATTACATGTTATTCGACGAATTACTTTGCGTATTGGAAGACGAATAGATCACTCAAGCCCAATGGTAGATGCCAGATTACCAGATGGCTCACGGGTAAATGCTATTATTGCTCCTTTGGCTTTAGATGGCAGTGTTGTAACCATTCGTAAATTCCCCAAAAAAGCTCTTTTAATGGATGATTTGGTTGGATTTGGAGCTTTAACAAAAAAAATGGCGTCTTTCTTAGCCATGTGCGTCAAAGGGAAAATGAATTTATTAGTAGCTGGCGGTACTGGCTCTGGAAAAACCACTCTCTTAAATTCACTATCCTCTTTTATTGATAATGAAGAAAGAGTAATTACTATTGAAGATTCAGCTGAATTAAGAATACATAGTTATATTGACCATGTTGTCAGATTAGAAACCCGCCCAGCAAACGCTGAAGGACAAGGTTTAGTAACAGCTCGTGATTTAATCAGAAATGCTTTGCGTATGCGACCAAATAGAGTAGTAGTAGGAGAATGCAGAGCTGGAGAAGCGGTGGATATGTTACAAGCTATGAATACTGGACATGAAGGCTCAATGACAAGTTTGCACGCTAATACAACTCGAGATACTTTAAAAAGGCTTGAAACGCTGGTTTTAATGAGCGGTTTAGATTTACCTTTAAAAACTGTCCGTGAAATGATTGCTTCAACGGTTAATATTATTGTTTTACAATCTCGCTTTTCTGATGGAAGCCGCCGTGTTAAGCAAATTAGTGAAATTGTCGGAATGGAAGGTGAAACTATTACTTCCCAAGACATATTTGTTTATAAGCAAACTGGGCTTGATCAAAATGGAAAAATAATCGGTCAATTTATGCCTACTGGGGTTTTACCTAAATGTTTAGGGCATTTACGAGCTCATGGAATGGAAGTACCAATGGATTTATTTGCACCCGAAAATACTCAACAAGCTCCTCAGCAACCACCAAGGAGATAAACCATTATGGGAATGCTCGAAATTATAGGTTTAATTGTTTTGGCTTTAGCTGGTGGTATTGGAGCCAAAATGTTTCTGGATATTCAGCAAAAAGAATATACTGATGACAGGCTAAGGCAAACTTTTGCGGCTCAATCCAAGGGCATGGAAGATGATGTCGCTGATGGTGAATTTGCTGAATATCAAGAATCTGTTTTAGAGCATATTGACAGCCGAATAAATGATGGCTTTCCCCTTTTGGGCGAAAAATTTGTGCATGCTGGTTATCGCATTAAGGCTTTTCAGTGGTGCGTTAATATATTTCTAATTTCTATAGTATTAAGTGCTTTAGTAATTTATCTTTTGCAAAGTACTTTTGGTATTTGGGCTTTTGTCTTTTCAATAGTTTTGTTTATTTTAGTGCCGTCTATTGCTTACTTTATTTTAAATATGCATATTGGGCAAAGAATTAGTGTTTTTGATGAGCAATTTGGAGTTGGTTTAGATGTTATGTCTGCTAGCATGAAGTCTGGTGGTACTTTTGTGAGTTCGATTCGTTTTGTGGCAGAAGGGTCTGAAGCACCTCTTAGTACCGAAATGGGGCTTTTATCAACTGAATTGGGCTTAGGAACAGACATGAATACTGCTTTAGACAGATTTAGGCAAAGATTACCCTCTAAGAATTTATTAATATTTGTAATTGCTATTAAAGTTGCAAATCAGACTGGAGCGTCTTTAGCACCAATTTTAACGACTTTATCACAAGTAATTGTTGAACGATTTAGACTACAGGGTTTAGTTAATATTGCTGTTTCAGAAAATATGGTGGGTATTTGTATTTTAGGAGCTTTTCCTTGGTTAATAATTCCTTTATTAGCTTTTGCTTGGCCCGAAGCATATGTCGAGTTTTTCAAATGGGAGTTTCCAGCTGGTATACCAACAGGCAAAGCAATTGGCTTTTTGAGTTTCTGCTGGTATTGCTTTGGAATTTTTGTAATGTATAAAACTGTTAAGGCTATCGATACTTAAAAAAATGGAAATCGCAATTATTCTTATCTTGGTGGTTATTTGCAGTGCTGGCATATTCTTTGTCGTGCAGAATAATCAACAAAAAGCGGAAGCTGGAAGCACTGATAATTTAAATCGCCGTATTGCTATTTTACAAGATGGTTTTCAAGATCAAGGATTTCTTGAATCACGAGATTCCTCTGTAAAAGGTGGAGAATCATTATGGCAAGACTTTATGAATTTAATTGGAACAATTGCTCCAGTTCCTAGCCCTGAAAAATTAGAAGCCTTAAATAAAGCTGGTTATCGAACCCCAAATGCACATATTGTATTGTTTGTGCAACAAATTAGCGGAGCATTGTCTGGTGGATTATTGGCGGGAGTGGCAACCTTAATGATTTCACATGATATGCTTTACACTTTGCTGGCTACTTTATTGGTTGGTTTACTGGGTTTTATGGGACCTCAGTCAAACTTAAGAAAAAAAACAGCTGAAAGATCTTTAATGATTGATAAAACTTTACCAGACATGATTGATCTTTTTGCCAATTGTTGTATTGCGGGCGTTAGCTTTGATACAGCCGCTGGTTACATTTTAAATGATTTAGGCGATGATCCAGTTTTGCAACCAATCAGAGAAGACTTTTTGGCTTGGCAAGCAGATGTAAACTTGGGTATACAAAGACCAGACTGCTGGAATAAATTATCAAATAGAAGTGATTCCAAGAATATTCGTTATTTTACATCTTTAATGAATCAAAGCGAAAAGACCGGTGGTAGTATTGCCGATTCCTTATTTAAAATGTCTAGCTTTTTCCGAGACCGTCGTAAACAACAAATTCAGGCAGAAATTGCCCAGCTAGCACAAAAAATGTCTATGCAGACTATGGCTTTTATTATTCTCCCAATTATTATTTTATTAATGGGTCCAATTTTCCTTAATGCCGCTCAAATGGCTGGTCAATTATTTAGATAATGTGAATTTGACTAATAAAAAATTGAAAAAACCTTCTTAAATTAAATAGTTTTTTCTAGCAAAAATAGTCTCAAAGCCAATTTAGATTTTAGTTTATAATTTAGCTGATATTTTTCAACTTGAATTTGATTTGGTTTTTCAATTAAATTTTGGCTGGAATTATGCGTAAAACTATATTTATAAAAATCATTTTCAAATTCAAAACAAGCCATGCTAACTGAATCTTCTTCTGCTCTTAAAGAGTTAAGTAAATGAAAAAGAAAAAGCTGATTATCTTCGGAATTATTATTAAAATTTCCGCCTGAAATCAAGCAAACTGGCAAAGGACTAATATTAGTAAAGTGCATAATTTCATTAATAATAACTGCATGAAAATTAGCCCACTCAATCGCACAATTAGTCATTACGGGACAAAGAATAGTTGAATTATAACCCAAGCTGAGAGCCTGTTTTAAAGCCATACTATAAGGCAAATAAAGGTTTTTCAAGCTCAAATCCAGTAATAATTGCTCTGAAAAAGCTTGCTTAATCTTAAATATATTTTCTTTGGCAAACATTTTGATAATAAAAAGCGAAATTGCCCTCGGAGAGACTCGAACTCCCAACCTATTCCTTAGGACGGACTTGCTCTATCCAATTGAGCTACGAAGGCTAAGTTAAACATTATATAATAAGACTTATTACATCTGTATAATTTATTCTTCAGGAATTTTTTTCATTTCGTTTAAATTTAATTTTTTGTATAAGTAAAATCAACCAAGCCATAAATAATACAGAACCTAATATCATAAAAATAATAGAATTTATATTTATAGAGAGCTGAATATTTTTATAATAAAAACTAATAAATATACTAGCTAAAATTGCTAAGCTGCTTGTTCCAGTGAGTATTTGAAAGAATAATTTAAAATATTTATTAATACTTTGTTTTAAACTAAAATTA
>CANLFK010000138.1 GCA_947489925.1 Candidatus Caenarcanales bacterium | reverse complement strand
AATTTTATTCATAATATATTTTACTTTTTTCTCTCTGTTTTTATTTCTTTAAATTTCTGCTCCAAAAATGAACATAATAATAAAATAGAACCGAAAACTAATAAACTTAAACCTCTCAAAATTGGCTCTAGATTAACTAAATCTTTAAAATAAACCTTTAAACCAACAAATGCAAATAAAATATATGATATTAAAATATAGTCTTTTTGTTTTTTTATCAAACCTAAAATATAAATTCCTAAAGCTAATAATGAATACAAAATAGATAAAGAAATTTGATAATTGGCTTCTGAATCGATTTGTGAATATGTAAACAAATGAACTTCTCTGCGAATAATTAACATACTTAATATTACACCAGTACTAAAAATAATTATGGGTAATTTAGATAATTGACTTTCAGAGCTAGATTTGAACTTTTTGTGTAGTGTAAATAAATTAAAAATTAATAATAATAAAACTAAAATCATTGAATGAGCCCAAATAATTTGTTGTTGATTATAATAAATAAAATGAGAAAATATATTATTCGAAATTAGCAAGAGAATTACCCAGAAAGCAGAAATCAAAATTAATTTAGGTCTATTTTGTTCTTTTAATTGAGTTTTACAAAAAAGCCAAAACATAATATTACCGAATAATACTAGTAATCCTATATGAACTACATGGGAAAAACTACTAGACGGAAACAAACTCTCAGCTAAGCCATAAAATTCTCGTGAAAAAACAAGTAAAGAGAAAATCAAAATACTACTCCATAAGACCAAAGTACTAATTGAATTTTGTTTTATCTTTTCTAATTCAAGTTCAATATTAGTAGTTTGATATTTTTTCAAACAGTAAAAGAAAGCTCCAATCGAAGCCAAACCTGAAATAGTCGTTAAATTAAATGGATAATATTTATGTTCCTGAAAACTATAAGCTGAACTAAGAATATTATCTGCTATTAAAAGTCTGAGAGCTATAATTACCAAAATACAAGAATAATTAAAACGCAAGAAATTTAGCTCTTTTTTATCAGACAACCACGCCAATAAAATTGCTTCTAAAGCCCAAGTAATACTAACAAATTTGACTGGTACTATTAAACGAATTGCCAAGGTTAAAAAAGCGACCGACAAACTCAGAAAAACATTAAAGTCTCTTTTATTTAAGCTCTCTTTGCTCATCAATAAACGACACAAAAACACATAAACAAAAGCCACCAAAATACAAACAATACCCAAATAAATTAAATATTGTCCCTCCAGAGCTAGCAGACTAAGTAAAACACTAAATATTCCAGTAGCAATTAAAAGACATAAATCAAAAACATCTAATTGTTCTGCTCTTTTTATAGCTCTGTAACAAGCAATAGCTGTATATAAAATAAAAAATCCAGCCAAAAATAATAAATAATTAGCTAATTGAAAACTTGGATTATGACTAATGATTTGATGACTATTTGAATTAATTAAAATAATTGACCAAATGAATAAGAAAAGATAATTAGTGCTCAGAGAAAGCCATTTAAGTATTTTCCAATTTTTTTGATAAGCAATAAAAAGTATGCCCAAAGTCAAAATAAAATAATAAGCACCAATTAAAATAAAGTCACGATCATTACTATAAGCTAAAAGTGGTACTAGAAAACCGCCAATTATTCCAAAAACAGCAATTGCTTGTGAACTATACCTTAAAGCTTGAGCCACGACCAAAGCCGTAATTGACAAAAAACAAATAAAAGCAATTGGCCAATTTATCAGATGAAAACTATATTGTGCAAACCAAGTTGTCAAAAATAAAACTACTTGTCCAAGCCCGATAAAACCGATAGTAGCTTTTTTATAATTTTTATTTTGGCAATATTCACCAATTCCTAATGCTCCAAGACCAAAAATATATCCTAATAATACTCTCAAAATCGGTCCAATCCAACCTTTATCAACCGAAATCTTAAAGAAAATTGCAATTGCAAAAATAACAGTTAAAGCACCAAATAGGTTTATTAAATTAATTTTAGGGAATTCCCTTTTTGGAAGAATAAAAGGCTTTGGGATGGGCGGTTTAACCTTTTCAATTATTAAATTATCAGGTGAAATTAGTCGATTATCTAAATTAATTGGTGCATCTTTTTTTTCTGGTTTTGGCGAAGACTGAAATACAAATTCTTCAATTTTTTCTAATCGAGCATTTAGCTTTTCTATTGAGCTTTTTAATAAAATAAATTCTTTTTCAATATCAAAATTATCAGACATAAAATTATTTGTACAATGCAGATTCAAGATTAAAAACCTTAATTTATCTTACCCCAAATGTATTTTTCTAAATTCAACTGAACTTGTTTTTATAACTAATTTTGACTTTTCTCCAAAAATTAAACTAAAACACCTATAATTTAGCTTTTGTGTCATATAAAACTTATCAGTAATCTATCAATTCATGGACTTTAGCTTTTTAACATATTATTTGATGCTTCCTTTGCTTGAGTTTTTTAGAGAACTTTTAGGAAATTATGGCTGGTCTATCATTTTGGTTACCATTGTCATTAAGCTTGCTTTATTACCGCTTTCACTTAAGCAAGTACATTCTTCGCAGAAAATGCAGTCTCAAATGGCGAAATTAAAGCCAGAGCTTGCCAAAATTCAAGAAAAATATAATTTACGCAAAAAAAAATATGAGTCTAATCCCGAAAAATTAGAAGAAATTCAAAGAGAGTTTCAGGAGCAGATGACAAATCTGTATAAAGAAAATGGTGCTTTGAATCCGCTAGGTGGTTGTTTGCCAACTTTATTACAGTTTCCGATTTTAATTGCTTTATACTGGACATTTAGCGGACCACCTTTTCAGCCAAGTATTTTATTTACTTCAGTTAAAGCTACTACTCAGGTTTCTACTAAATCAGCCAAAGCTATTAAATATGTAAAGTCAGCTGATGCAAATTTTATTGATGCCAAAGGTCAAATTAGTCGTATTAAGCTTGAAACCAATATACCAGAGCAATTAGTAGTTGGTGAAACATATGAATTAAAAGTTAATAAAGTTTTAGGCAAAGGAAAAATTGAAGCTGGTCAGTGGAGACTTTTAACCAAAGACCAAAATGCTCATGCCGCCTCCCTGAAAGATGAAAAAGATTGGGCTAAAAATATTATTGAATTTAATCAATCAGCCGAAAATCCAAATACCGCCACCATTAAAGCCTTAAAAGAAACTGATAAATTTTCTATTCAGTATTTTATCGAGGAACAAAGGGGACATGAAAGATTTTTATTCATTGAAGATTTAGGTCGTTTAGGAATTTTAAATACTCAAACCAAGAAACCGAATTGGGATATTTGTATTTTAATTATTTTAATGGGAGCTAGTTTTTGGTTTTCTAATAAATCTATGATGGGAAGCTCTCCGCAAATGCCTTCATTAGACGATTCTCAGCAAGAAGTACAAAAACAAATGCAAAACCTGATGCCCATTATGTTTTTGGGAATGATGGCTTTCTTACCAATTCCAGCGGGCGTTTTCTTATACTTTATTGCTAGTAATATTATTCAATTATTGCAAACATTTTTAGTGCAAAAGTTAATTCCAATTCAACCAACAGATACACCTCAAGCTAACTCTACAGTTAATTAAAGCTTAAAGGTGTCTGTTTCGTTCTGCCTCACGACTGTATTCTATTGAAAGATCTCGAATAGTGAATGGTTGATGATTATTTATACTTTCATCAGGTTCAGGCAGTGCTCCTATTACTTTCATGTAAGCCTTGTGGAAAACATAACTGGGTTTCTTTCCTTTGTATTCACCATTTTCTCTGTAAGAGTTTAGTTCTTTAACTATTTTAGCTTGCTTTTCTTCAGGCAAAAAAGAGAATTGTTTATTTACGATTCCTTCATATTCTTGTGGAAGTATTTCGGCTTTTTTTAGTGTTCTTTCTGGGGTGGGTTTTACACTATTAGAAAAAGTTGCATATACATTATCTAAAAATCTTAATGATTGTAAATCAGAGCGAGAACTAGAATAAGCTACAAATTTGTGAGCAGGAGAACCACTAACAATAGATTTAATCATTATAAGTCTTAACAAGTTTGTGTAAAGTAATTAAATCACAAAAAAGCAATTAATTCAAGACTTTTGTTTGATTTTCAATTGTGTGTTTACTGCAAGTTTCAGTTATATACAAGCCGTATTCAATACATTCAGTAATTGCAATAAAAGTAGCCTGAATAATATTTTCGTGCAGTCCAACTGTATTCCATTTCCGTCCTTGATTATCCATTTCGGCATTAACACGGGTTTTGGCGGCTGTCCCAGAATGGCTATCAACAACTCGCACTTTAAAGTCAGTTAATTTAAAATTTTCGATAATTTCATAATAATTAATCAAAGCCTTTCTCAAAGCATTATCCAAAGCATGCCCCGGTCCAACTCCTAAACTAGCAGTATGCAAAATTTTATCCCCAACTTTCACCTGAACAGTCGCTTCAGCACAAGAATCCGCACTAGCAAATACTCTAAAATCAATTACTTCAAAGAATTTAGGTTTTTGATCAGTTCTTTTTAAAAATAATAATTCTAAACTTGCTCCAGCTTGCTCAAATTGATAACCTTCATGCTCTTTTTCTTTTATTTCAGCTAATAATTGTTTGGCTATTTTTTTAGATTCTGTCTCTGAGCCTAAGTTTATGTCTTGGTTTTTAGCAAAGTCTAATATATTACTCAAACCAGCTTGCTCGCTAACAATTATACGGCTTTTATTGCCAACTAGCTCTGGATCAATATGTTCATATGTCAGTTTATTTCTTTGCATTGCACTGGCATGTAATCCGCCTTTGTGCGTAAAAGCAAATCTTCCAACAAAAGGATGCTGACCGCTAAGATTTAAATTGGCAATTTCACTAATTAAATGACTTGTTTTGCTTAATTTACTCAAATGACCTTCTGGTAAAGCTTTATAATTAGGCATTTTTAATTCGAGATTGGCAATAACACTAATTAAATCAGCATTGCCACATCGCTCACCATAACCATTAATTGTTCCTTGTACTTGTATTGCTCCTGCTCTGATTGCGGCTAATGAATTGGCAACTGCTAAAAATCCATCATTATGAGCGTGAATACCCAATTTTATAGCTGGAATTTGCTTTAATACTTCTTCAATAATGCTAAAAATTGTTTCTGGTAAAGTTCCTCCATTAGTATCACAAAGAACTATTGTTTCTGCTCCAGCTTCAAAAGCAGTTTTAATCACTTTAAAGGCATAGTTTTTATTATTTAAATAAGCATCAAAAAAGTGTTCAGCATCAAAAATAATTTGCCGATTTTCGGATTTTAAATATTCAATGCTCTCAGAAATCATCAATAAATTATTTTCTAAAGTTGTCCGCAAAGCTTCTGTAACATGCAAGTCCCAAGTTTTACCAACAATAGTTATAATTTGAGTATTAGCTTTCAATAAGGCTTGCAAGATTATATCGTCTTTGCAATTTTGTGTATCTGTTCGTCTAGTACTACCAAAAGCGACAAGTTTTGCATTTTTTAATTTTAAATTGGCGACTTGCTCAAAAAACTCAATATCTTTTGGATTAGCTCCAGGCCAACCACCTTCAATGTAATCAACTCCCAAATCATCTAAAATATGCAC
>CANLFK010000137.1 GCA_947489925.1 Candidatus Caenarcanales bacterium | reverse complement strand
GCCATCTTCTCAGAGCGAGCTATAAAGCAAGTAAATAAAATTGAAATAAAAAGTAAACTTGCTCCTAATAAATTTTTATTATTTTTAATTTGTTCTTCTGACAAAGCTAAACGATACTTTTCACGAAATAAAAAATAAAACTCCATTAATTTACCCAATAAAGTAATAATAATTAATAAAAGTAAAAATAATCTGGATAAAGTAAAAAGCCCCATTAAAACAACTGATGGCAAAAACTTAGGTATTAAAATACTAATTATCATTAAACCAATAAATAAACCTAAAATAATATTCAAAAACTTTTTATTGGCAAGATATTTAAAAAAATTAGACATTTGCGAAAGTAAAAAAGATAAACTTCCATAAAGCCAATTTTTATGTTTAAATGCTTCTAATAAACCTTCACGGGCGGATTCTGAATTTGGATTTATTCTTAAAGCTTGTTCAAATTTTTCAATTGCTTTTTGAGCTTTATTTTGCTTAAGTAATAAATGTCCAAAACTAATTAAAGAAAATTCCCCTTCTGGATTCTCTTTCAGAGCCAAAGCCAAAGCATATTCCGCACCTTTATAATCACCTTTTCGTATTAAAGCAATTGCCTTATAATTTAAAGCCTGAAAACTTTCTGGATTCAAACTTAAAGCATACTCAGAAGCTTCCAAAGACTTATCAATTTGATTTTGGGCTAAATAAATAGAAGCTAAAACATGAAAATGTATTTCCCAAAAAGGATTTATTTGTATAGCTTGCAAAATAATTTCTTTGGCTTTCATTAATTGTTTTTTTTCAAGATAAACCGAAGCCAAAACAAAATAAACATAATCATCATCGGGAGCCATTTCAATTGCTTTTTGGGCTTGTATTAAAGCTTCATCTTGTTTATCCAAAGCTGAAAGTGCCAAAGCAAAATAAGCGTATAAGAAATGATTATCTGGACTTTGGCTCAATTCAAGCTGAATTTCATTAATCGCTAATTCATATCTTTTAGTTTCAAATAATAAAAAACGGATCTTTTGTAAAGCTGATTCAGATGACATAATTATTTGTTAAATTACTTAACTGATCCCATTCCTAGCCTTTGAGATTGTTGATAAACTTTTCCTTCAGTCAAAATAGTAGGAGCAATAATTATTTCGGCTTTTTGCATTTCAGTAATGTTTTGTGCACCCATTGTTCCCATTGAAGTTTTTAAAGCTCCAATTAAATTATGAGAACCATTATCAAAAGCGGCTGGACCATTAATAATTTGCTCATAAGTTCCTACTATTCCTACTTTAATTCTAGTGCCTCTTGGTAAAACTGGGCTAGGAGTAGCCATTCCCCAATGATAACCACGACCGGGTGCGTCTTTGGCTTTAGCTAAGGGTGAACCAATCATCACTGCATCTGCTCCACAAGCAATAGCCTTGCAAATGTCTCCCGAAATGACAATTCCACCATCTCCAATTACCGAAATTCTTTTACCAGTTTGTCTTTCAAATTCATCTCTGGCATCAGCACAATCCATAATTGCAGTGGCCATTGGTACTCCAACTCCCAAAACTCCTCGGCTTGTACAAGCGGCTCCAGGGCCAATACCAACTAATAAGCCATCAATTCCAGTTTCCATTAATTCCAAAGCAACTTTATACGAAGAACAATTACCAACAATAATTGTCAATTTACTTTCTTTACACAATTTATTCAAATCCAAGCTAGCAAAAACGCCAGTATGCTTAGTGGAAGTAACAGTCGATTGCACAAATAAAAAGTCAGCTCCCGCTTCTGTGATAATTGGTTCTAATCTTTCAACTTCTTGCGGAACACTTGAAACCGCCACCAATTTATTAGTCTTTTTCATCTTTTCAATTCGCTTAGCAACTAAGTCAGCTTTAATTGGCTCTGCATATAGTTTTTGCATTAAACCAATAAATGATTCATCACCAGCTAATTTTATGTCTTCCAGCCTAGATTCAGCATCTTCATAGCGAGTCCAAAGTCCTTGCAAGTTTAAAACAGCCAAAACACCTTGTTCTTCTAATTGAGTACTTGAACCCGGTGAAACAACACTGTCCATAGCACTAGCAATTATCGGAGTTTTTAATTGATATTTTCCTAAATTGGTTTTTATATCACATAAGCTTGGATCAAGCGTTTGCCCATTCGGAGACAGTGAAATTTCATCAAAGCCATATGTGCGACGCAATCTATCATTGTGTTTTGGAGCATTCATTTGATTTGCTTTTTGCCAGTTTTTATTTAAATTTGACACATTTTACTAAGCTAATTGTTTAAAAGCAAGCATATTTTTATTTTTTATTTAGACTTTGATTGTTCTGATTCAATGAATACCCTAATTTTTATATCAAACTGGATTTAAGCTTAATAACTAAAAGGAAAATACTGACAATGCGAAAATTATTAAATAAAATAATAAAAGTAAAGCAGCCAAAACTGGTGCTAAAAAGCCTAATAAAACTATTAAAGCCGCTTTAAATTTACCGATTTCAAGTGAATTAGCAATAGCCCAGCCCCACAAAACTAATGACCAAGCAAAGCAGATTATAGTTGGAATACTGGAAGCCAAAATGCTTGAATTTTCCCACAATTTGCCAATACCCAAAAATAGTAAAGGAGTTTGAGCAAAAGCACAGAAAAAAAGAATTAAGCCAAAATCAACAGGTTTATCTTTATCACGGCGGAATAGCCAAGCCAAAAGACAAATGAAAACAGCACTAAAAAACCAAATTATTGCGTACTGAACAGCCACCATAATCGAGGAATTCTTTACACTTTGAGCCAAGCAAGAGACAAAAACAATTGAAATTGAATATAAAAATAAATTGCTAGAATAATCATCTCTCAATAATTTAATTTTTTCTGCTGTTAATTCTGGATTAAAAAGAGTGTCGTAGAAAAGGTTTAAAAAGCTCAAACTGTCTTTTTCAATTAATGGAGTTTCTGTTTTTTGATGATTTTCAGAATCAAATTGCCCCGTATAATTATTTGAGGCATTATTATTAGTATTCATAATTTTGATTTAAGTATAATTAATTAACAATGACAAATGGTGGGAATGCAGATAATAACTTTAATATTAGCTGGTAAAAGGAAAAAAGATAATTTAAGTGAAGCTTTTTCGGTTGAAAATAAAGCTTTTCTAAAAATTAATCATAAGTATTTAATTCAAGCTGTCCTAGAAGCTTTAGACAATGCTAATTTGCCAAAACCTTATTTACTAGGAATTCTGGAAAATCAGAAAGCAATTTTTAGAGACAAATTATCTTTTTTACCCGAGACAGATTATATCTTAAAACCAAATACAAATTATCAATCACCTGTTCAAACAATTACTGAAGTGCTGGAAAATTTAAATGATAAGCAAAGTCTTTTGATTACGACTTCTGACAATTATTTTTTAAATCCGCAAATTTTAGAAGAATTTTTAAGTAAATGCAAAAAAAGTAAGGCTCAATTTTTGGTTGGAGTAGTTAATGGGCAAGAAAAATTAATTTCTCAATATCCAAAAACTAAAAGAACTTGGCATAAATTAAACTCGCAAACTTGGCTTTCTGGAGCTAATTTATTTTTTTTCCAAGACAAATTTATTAATCAAAAAAGCAAAGAAATTTTGCTCAAGCTTGAATCTCAGCGAAAAAACCCTCTCAGATTTGCGATAACCGTTGCCAGTCAAAACTTTTGGTTTTTATTGAATTTAATTTGCCAAAATACTTCTATTGAAAAATGTAATGAAGCTATTTCAAAAACAATGGGTTTTTCGACTGAATTAATTATTCTCTCAGAGCCAAAAGCCTGCATTGATATTGATACAATTACAGATTATGAATTTGCTCAGTCAGCTTAAGCTCATTAATATTGCTATCATGTCAAAAGAAATATAATATAAAGACAAAACTAATAAAAGCAAAATTGAATGATTAAAAACGATAAATGGATTAAAGAAAAAGCCATAGAAAATAATTTAATTCAGCCATTTGAAGAAAAATTAATTAATAAAAACCAAAATGCTCATATTTTAAGTTATGGTTTAAGTTCATATGGTTATGATATAAGGCTTTCAGACAAAGAGTTTTGGACATTTAGACATATACCAGGTTCAATAGTTGATCCTAAAAACTTTAATCCTAAAAATCTTGAAAAAACCGATTTAATAACTGATTCAACTGGAAACAAATATTTTATTTTACCAGCACATAGTTATGGACTTGGCGTGGCAGTCGAAAAACTGAGCATACCCGAAAATATTTCTTGCTTGGCAATTGGTAAAAGCACATATGCACGCTGCGGAATAATTGCCAATACAACGCCTGCTGAACCTGGTTGGGTTGGACATTTAACTTTAGAATTTAGTAATTCATCTGGGGCTGATTGCCGAATTTACGCTAATGAAGGAATAGTACAATTATTATTTTTTGAAGGCGAGCCCTGCGAAACAAGCTATGCCAAAAGAACAGGAAAATATCAAAATCAGAGTGAAAAAGTAACAATCGCTAAAGTTTAATTCAATACTAAAAAGACAGGATTATGCTTTAGCTTGACTTTCCCAAGGAGTAAGACCTAAATCTCCTAATATTTCATATAATCTGTCTCCAAGCCAACCTCCACCAGCTGAACCAGCAATTGCACCTAAAAGCGTAACGGTTATGCCTAATATCCCACCAACTGGCACGGCTAAAGGAGCTAAAAAGCCAAAAGATGAAGCCGCTATTGCTGTTGTTGCCATTGCCGCTACCGCTGTTCCTGCTACTGCTCCTACTGCACCACCAGCCCAACCACCAGCAAAACTACCTATTGTTCCAGCCGCTGATTTACCATAACTTTCTTTATCAAGGGCAATACCAGCAATAAAGTCAATTAAAGGTGCTAAAAATGGAGCGACTTTTGCTACATTCTTAAGTATTGGCAAGGCTGGTTTAATAATTTCACCTAATTTTGTTATGATACTACGACTTTTAGCCCCCTCAGCCAGTTTATTTAATTGCCCTAAAATACCATTTGCTGCTTTAGCACTTATTCCAGCTCTAATAGTAGTTGCAACTTCAGTAGCAGTAGTTTCAGTAAAACCTAAAACTTTAAATAATTCGTCTCCAGAAGCACTAGTTTTCAAATTCAAAAGTGTTGATAGGTCAGCGTCTTCAAGTTTGCTAAGTATTTGATTCAGCGGAGAGTTTTTCAATCCTTTTATCTTTGTAAGTATATCGACTTTTAAGTCAGCCGGAAGATTATTTTTTAAGAACAGACTCTTTAAGATTTTCGAGTCTAGTTTATTTAAAAGTTTGGCTAAATCATCACCATTACTAGAGACGCTTTGAATTATAGTTTGCAAAGAAGATTCAGCACTTCCCATGAATTTAGTTGAATTTAAAGACCTGATAAAACTTGGTTTAGCTAAAATTTCGGCAATTTCTTCTGGTTTTAATCTTTTTAATAAACCTAAGACCTCATCAGCATTTTTCGCTTGAATAAAGGTTTTTAATTGTTTATCATCTAAAGTTAAAAGTAATTGTTTAAAGTCAGCTGATTTTAATTTATTTAAGTCTATATTTTTTGCCCAGTCTGGATTAGTAAACTCTATTGATGTATTTTTCCCCTGAAGCCAACTGGGTTTTGCTAAACCGATATTTTTAATTTCACTAAAGGCTTCATCAACATCATTAAACTTCAACTTTCTGAACAACTCACCCCCAAC
>CANLFK010000136.1 GCA_947489925.1 Candidatus Caenarcanales bacterium | reverse complement strand
GATAAAACTTTAAAAGAAAATATATTAAAAAATATAAAAGAAGGAATTGAAGCTGGCGGAGATCCTTTAGCTTTGGTTGAGCAAAAGAAAGATGAACTTTTAGAGGCAGATGCTTCCAACAATCCAAATGAAGCTAAAATGATAAGGCTTATTTATGAAATCCATATACTTAACTTTTTTAGTAGTTTAAGCGGTGATTTGGGAGTTGCCTATAATAATCAAGCTAAAACAAAAGATATTGAATTGCTTGAAGCTGGTATTGATAGTTTTCAGGCTAATAGAACTGCACCCACTGCTAGTGATCCTAAAGGCTTAGAGAAAGTCGGAGGTGAAAATACAGTCGCTAGAGTTGATAGTTTATTACAAGCTTATAATGAGGAATTACAAAAGCAAATAACTTATACTCAAGACATAGCTGAAAAGACTGGCTTAGCTAATCTTACCAGTCGATTTGTCAATGCCAATTTACCTGAAGTTGCAGGTCAAGCACGGTTGAGTGATGTAAATAGACTACCTGTAATAAATGCAAAGGTAGCTGTTGTAAAAAGTATGTTCTCTAGTGTAGTACAAGAGGCGGCTAGTGAATTACAAGCAGCTAATCAAGGAATAGGTGAGGCTGTATCGAAAGAAGAAACAACGGATACTACTATAATGGCTCTCATCGGTCAAATATTTGATCAAACAGCCGCACAAAGAGTAGAACCTTGGAAAAAGAATGCTGAAGCTGGAAAAAGTGTTATTACACAGGCTACTAATTCTATTGTAACCAATTTGACGGCTTAATTTTATATAAATAAAAATTTCAGTTAAATCTCCAAGCTCAAAGTGGCTTTTGAAGAAAAGCTTTATATAATTTGTTTATTTTTGTACGGTAAACCAATATTAGACTAAAGAATTAACTCTCAAATTAGGGAAAAGTATAAAGTTTTACTAAAAAATAAATTTCTTAAACAATCCTTATTCAAGAGGGTGTTAATATGTAATTAAATCACTTGCTTAAATTTAAGGTTTCAAAATCATGAAAAAAATATTTTTAGCTCTCTCTTTTTTAGGTTTATTATCAGGTTTATTTCCAGCTCAAAAATCAGAAGCTCGTATCACTGATAGAGGCTTGGCTATTACTGGCGTTGCCTTGGGCGGTTCTGCTTTGGCTTTAGGCGGATTAAACACTTGGGCATTATCTCGTAGAGGTGGTTTTGGTAATGGCTTTGGTAATTATTATGGCACTGGATTTGGCAATGGCTTTGGCAATTATTATGGTACTGGGTTTGGCTCATCAGTAGGATATGTTAATAGTTATTATCCAAGCTATTATGGCACTGGTTATGGTACTGGCTTTGGTACTGGCTTTGGTACTGGTGGCTATGGTAATTATTATGGTGGTGGCTATGGTAACGGATATGGCACTGGTTATGGTAATTATTATGGCACTGGCTATGGCAACAATGCTTATGGTGGCGGATATGGTGGCTATAGCGGTATTGGTTATGGTTATGGAAGTGCTTACAGTGGTTGGTATTAAATTTAATTCCAGCTTAAATCAAATTTATAGCTTATAACAACTTTCCCTTCCATGAATTTGGCTTATTGATTTGCCACTTGGAAGGGATTTTTTTGCATTAATGTTCAGAATTTATAATAATAGCTTTTGGCATTATATTGTCTTGCTTAAATAAGTTAAATGACGAAAAATATTTCTCGGTTTGTGAGCTAAACAAATTATTTTTATTCTTAGAGGTAAAACAAATTATATAAATATATGGGCGATTAATAGTTAATATTTCCCTTGCATATAGCCCATTAGTAACTGATTCAATATGAATTTCACGGTTGGACAGTTGAAAACTTTGATTAGTTGTAATTTCTTTGCGTAAAAGTCCTTGCATCCTTGATAATTCTCCCTGAGTCAAATCATTTAAAATTTGTTCATGTGATTTAGACTGAAATCGGTCTTCTGGTAGGCGAATATAACCTATTTCATATGTGCTTATATTATCAGCCGATTGATAACGATAATATGGCATGCTTAAAGACTGTCCAGACTCTGGATCTGGGATTTCTTGCAATACTTTATAAGGCAAAGAAGAAAATGCTTCAGGTATTAAAATTTGGAATAAGCCTTCTTCTTTTAATAAAGTTGTAGACTCTGAATTTTTAAGTATGTTTTTTTTATTTAAGCTTTGTGTTTGTAAATTATTATTGATTTGAGTTTTATCTTGCTTTGAAGATTGAAAACCGAATCTGATTTGAGACAATAAAATATAAGCACCAATTAATATTATGCCCAAAATAGGAATCCAAGAATTTTGCTTAATCCCCGACAATGAATTAACCTGAAACTATAAGTTAGAACTAATTTTAACTTAAGCTAGATACATTCTCCAAATTATTCAATTCAATATCGGGTTTTTCTTTTTTCAAAGAGCTTTCAAAGCCATTTTTGACTAATTGTTTAATTACTTCATCTAAGTCTGTATCCCTATCAATAAATAAAATGCCGTCTAAATGGTCTATTTCATGTTGTAAACAACGAGACAATAAATTTCCATCTGCTTCTATTGACTGTTTTTTATTATCTAAGTCTGTATAATTCACCTTCACTTTTTTAAATCGTTTTACTTTATTTAATTGCACACCAGTTTTTTTCATCGAGCTTCCTTTAAAACTTAAACAGCCTTCTTCGCTCATTAATTCACCATCTTTATAAACAATTTCTGGATTAATTAAAATCAAAGGTTTTGGCTCACCATCAAACCAATTAGTATCTAAAACAATTAATCGTTTATTAACACCTACTTGCGGGGCAGCAAGACCAACTCCTTCCAATTTATACATAGTTTCAAGCATATCTCTAATTAATTTTTTAAAAGATTTGCTTCTAATTTCTTTTTTATCGACCTCAATTGATAAGCTTCTTAAAGATTCTTCTCCAAACTGGCAAATTGGTAAAATCATGTCCAAATATTTTTTAATTTAATTTCTTACTTTAAGTTTAACAAATACCCCAAATTTACTAATTAATAAAAAGCTGTTAAACTTAATCTTTTGTTAAACCTTGACAAGAGCCTTGAAAAGCAGTTTTTTCATTTATAGTCTAATTTTATTTGGTCTTTCTTATTTAAGTTTGGCTGTCTCTGGATCATTTTTATTAAATTTATTAAAGAAATTAGGCTTTGTGCAATTTATCCGCAAAGAAGGGCCCCAATCTCATCAGAAAAAACAATTTACTCCTACTGCTGGCGGTTTAATTTTTATAATTTGTATTCCTTTGGTTTTTATTATTAATTATATTTTTAGTTTAATTAGTAAAACGCCTTTGGACTATAAAGTGCTTGGCTTAGAGGCTTTAGTTATATTATTTAGTGGTCTGATTGGCTTTTTTGATGATTATTTAAAAAAAGTTAAAAAACAAAATGAAGGTTTAAAGCCAAAACAAAAATTAATAGCTCAGATTATTTTGTCATTAATTGTGGCTTTTGCTTTACAGAGGACTGAAACACAATTTTTTAATTTATCAATTAATTTAAACTTTATTTTATTTTGTATTTTGGTGTTTTTTGTTTTGGCTGGCACTATGAATGCTAGTAATTTAACTGATGGACTTGATGGATTAGCCGCTTCAGTAATGGGATGCAGCTTTTTGGGTTTAGCCGTTTTGATTTATTTAACTACTTTCAATATTTCATCAATTTTTTGGGCTATGGCTTTGAGCGGTATTTGCTTCGGTTTTTTGCATATTAATGCTTATCCAGCCAAGGTTTTTATGGGTGATACGGGTAGCTTTTTATTAGGTGGGGCTTTAGCCAGTTTGGCACTTATCAATAAATTAGAATGGTATTTATTATTGATTGCTATTATTCCTCTCTGGGAAACAGTTTCTGTGTTATTGCAAGTATTAAGCTCTAAAATCTCCAAAAAGTTTTTTAACAAAGATTGGAGACCTTTTAAAATGAGTCCTTTTCATCATCATTTAGAACTTTGTGGCTTAAATGAAAAACAAATTGTGGCTTATTTAGCTGTTGTGCAAGCCGTTTTTTGTTTAATTGCGGTTTTATTATTAAATAAATTCTTTCAAAAATAATATGTTTTGATAAAATAGATAAAATGAAAATAGTCGTTTTAGCCGCTGGAAAAAGTACAAGATTTAAGTCTGCGAAACACAAAGCATTGCATGATTTTTTGGGACAAAGTATTTTTGCCAGAGTAAAACAAGCTTTAATTAATTTAAAACCAGACTTTATTCAATTTGTTTTGGGGCATCAATTACCAGTTTTGAGTGCTTTATTAAAATCAGATCAGCAAGAATTTTTTATTGAGCAAAAGCAACAATTAGGCACTGCTCATGCTTTAAAAACTGCCTTAAGTGCTGAACGATTTATTAATTTGCCCGAAAACGAAAATATAAATTTATTAATTACTTGCATTGATACACCGCTTTTGACAACAGAAACACTGCAAAACTTAATTCATTCTACAAAATTAGAAAAAGCTGAAATTGGTATTTTGACGGCTGAGCTTGATAATCCAACTGGTTATGGAAGAATTATTAAAAGTAAAAATGATTTAATTCAAGCTATTCGTGAAGAAAAAGATTGCACTGAAAATGAAAGAAAAATTAGTGAAATTAATGCGGGTGTTTATTATTTTAATTTAAGTTTTTCTAAGCTCAAAGAAGGTTTAGACAGCATACAAAATACTAATTCTCAGCAGGAATACTATTTGACTGATTTAATTGAATGGGCAATTACAAATAATTTAAAAGTAATTTCTTCAATTTGCAAGGATTCATCGGAGGTTTTGGGTATTAATTCTCGGGCTGATTTGGAAAAAGCCATTCAAACTGCCAGTCGCAAACAAGTTCAAAAATTAATGGCTCAAGGAATTACTTTTCTGGATTCAACGACAGTTTTAATTTCACCCGAAACCGAAATTGGTGCAGATTCAGTTATTTTGCCAAATTGTCAATTCATCGGAAAAGTGAAAATTGGCTCTGAGTCAAATATTGGACCTAATACTTTTATTCAAAATTCAGAAATTGGTCATAATTGTTCAATTCGTCAGTCTAATTTGGTTGAAGTAAATATTGCGGATCAGTGTTCAGTTGGACCTTTTGCTAATTTGAGACCACAAACTATTTTGGATACTGGTGTTTTGATTGGTGATTTTGTGGAAGTGAAAAATAGCTTTATTGGCAAAAATTCAAAGGTTTCTCATTTAAGCTATATGGGAGATTGCACTTTAGGAGAAGAAGTAAATATTGGAGCTGGTACAATTACAGCTAATTACAATGCTTTAAGTGGCAATAAAAGTAAAACTATAATTGGTGATAAAGTTAAAGTTGGCAGTAATTGTGTTTTTGTTGCTCCAGTTCAAATTGCAGATAGTTGTTTTGTGGCGGCTGGTAGCACTGTAACACAAGATGTTGAACATTCAAATAGCTTGATTATTGCTCGTAGCAAACAAATTATCAAAGAAAATTGGGTTAAATAATAATCCATAAATCATTTCAATCACAGTTCAAGATGGAAAAACTGTAAATAAAATATCTGTGAAATCAGTGTTATTTGTGCTAATCTGCGATTCAGAAGCTGTCTGAAAAAAAGTAGAAACTGAGATAAATTAAAGTTAGACTTCCTGAAAGAAACTAACAATGAATTATCCCAGCGATATTAATAATAAACAATTTCTGTTAATTAAAAAGTATTTTGTGAGAGAAGAAAAAAGAGGTCGAAAAAGAGAAATACCAATAATTCTAATTTTGAATGCCATTTTCTATATTTTGAAAACAGGCTGTCAATGGAGAATGTTGCCAAATGATTTCCC
>CANLFK010000135.1 GCA_947489925.1 Candidatus Caenarcanales bacterium | reverse complement strand
AGTCCGTGAAGCTTATACAGACCATAAAGGCGATAGCATTGAATCTGCTACGGTCTGGAATAAGTTTTTTGAAGAGAAAGAAGAAGCCAGAAGAGAAATGCAAACAGCCACCCGCAAAGCTAATCCTGAAGATGAAGAAGCTGATAATTTTGAAATTTGGTTAGCCAAAGGATCTACTTAAAGCCAAAATAGTTACTAGCTGAACGCTAAATACAATAAAGGGAGCGAAAGCAATTTCATTAAAAGAAGTATTATTTAAATTTAGCTCTGAGCTTGATAATTGATTGATTTTAAATAGTTTGCAAATACCAATAAATATAAAAGCCAAGAAAACCGCTAAAATTAAAAAAGTGTTTATGCTGGTTGCTCCCCACAAAGAACCAATGCAAGCATTTAAATAAGCGTCTCCTCCACCCAAAACCGAAAGCGTTTCCTCTTCTTCTTTTTGGTTTTTGCTAAAAATTGGTAAACAAACTTCATTTAGCAAATAAGAAAAACATAATAAAAAAATAATACTTTGACTTTTTTCGAGAGGTTCGCTAATTAATTGCGGCTGAAAAACTACTATATAGCCAAAAATCAACATAAGCCCCAAAAGCAAAGTATAAGCTAATAATGGGTTTGTGCAGAGCTTTTCAAGTTGAATTTGTACTGTTTTATTTTTTTGAGAAAGCCAAGCTAATAAAAACCAAAAAATAACAATACTTAAAAGACTGACCCAAAGAGGCAAAGCTGGCACAAAAATCGAAATTATCATTAAAGGCAAAGCTATCCAAATACTTAAAAGCCCTTGCCCAGACTGCGGAAATTTCATAATCCAATTACCAAAATGAGTTAAAATATCAGTAATTAAAAAGCCAAAAACAATACCAGCTGCGCATTCAAAGGGCGTAATTCTAATACCAATTATTTCAAATTCTGGGCTAGTAATTGGATACAAAAAAGCTAAAGGTAAAATACTAAGCAAAACTGGAGCAGTTAAAAAAAGTTCAATTTTCTTAATTTGTAAATCCCGAAAACCAATTAACCAAAGCCATAACTGCGTAATTATTAAAGCAAAATAAGTAATAGTATTAAATTTGTACTTATAAGCAAAATAAAGACAAACACCTAATAAACAAGCTGTCAGAGCCGTATAAAAAAATAATACTGATTTTTGCCAATTAATTTTCAAACTTAAAATTTAGTAAAACTTATAAAAACTCAAGTTTAACCTTAATTCTAAGAAGCTGTCTGAAAATTATATGACTTATAGTGAAAATTTTGTCTTTTTACCCCAACCCCCTGAAAGTGGGCTTTTGAAGAGAGAAGTTGAAATCTAAAGAACAGAAAAAAAAAGATTTATTGAGTGTCCCCTTCGAGGAATGGCGTAAGCCTATAGCACTCCCCAACAAAAAAAGACTTGTAATTGTGATTGCTTTCAAATTTGAGCTCTCTGTTGGTATTAATTCGAAGTAGTTTCAGTTGTGGTGGGTGGCGTAAATATTTGTTTTAAAGCGGCTAAAGCACCAGTACCATCTTTATCCCAAGAAATGATGCCGTCCTTCTTAACTGAAATTGTATATTTAGTAGTCTTCTCGCTATTTTGGATAATCATTTGTTTAGCATTATCATCAAAAGTAATTGTATCTGATCCAATCATAGTTAATAATTTACTGGCTTTATCTTTAGGCTCAGAACCATCAATAGGTACAGTTTGATCACCATTCTTCACTGAATCAAGATTTAATAAGTACTGAATTGCAAAGGTTTTTATATTATTTCCTTGCGTTGAAGTATAAAAATTAGCCCAAGCTTTTCCTCTAGCATCCATATCCCCAGTATTAATATTAGCCAAATTTGTCATTTGATCAGCTGTAACTGTTGAACTTACATTATTAGTAAACCAATTATCTCCAGGACCACCTTTTCCCCCGTAAATATAATTTTTTAGGCTATCGGTAGTATCTTCAAATGCTTTCATTAAAGATTCAGCTCTCTTAATTGGCTCAGTTCCAGTAAAAGCTTGATACTCTCCAGTTTCTCCATAGTCATTTTTTTTTGTTAAAGCTAATAAAATTATTAAACTGGCATCTCTTTTAATTTTGTCAAAAGGACTAGCAAATTGATCCGTTTTTAAATTTAAAAGTTCTTCAAGGCTGGCTGGCTTTTTATCGGCTTCTTCAGTTCCAGTTTTTTTAATAATTTCTTGCTCCAAAAGTAGTCTTAAATTGTTTAAAGCTGATTTTAAGTTATCTTTATTTGAGCCAGCGTCTTTTGTGCCACCAGTCATAATTTCAGCAACCAAGCCATTAGTTAAGCCAAGTTTATCTTTAAGCGTTGTGGCATTAGCGTCATCTTTGAGCCAAGTTCCTAAAACAGCGTCTTCACTTGTAGTCGAACCTTTACTAATTGCAGTTGCCATATCATCGCTTACAATTCCATTCTTAACTTGTTCTTCTTCTGCTTTTTGGGCTGTTACAGCTTTTTTTGCTACTTCTTCAGTTACTACTATTTCAGCATTAGCTTTTAAATTAGTTAAAATTTCGCCTGCGTCATCAGTACCTAATGATCCATCACTTCCAGAGGCTGTAGTAATATCATCTATATTAAGATTAGGATCCCCATTATCAGTAACTTTGTCCAAAACAGCATTGATTAAGCGATAGTTTTCAGCCTTTATTTGCTCATCATCATCTAATTTGAAATCGCCATTTATTGCTGTAGTCAGCTTTTGAGTTTTATCAGTATCTAAAATATCACCTAAAAATGTTCCATCAGTAGTTCTATTAGCATTAACAAAAGTAAAAAAAGCATCAAGTTCCGTTCCAGATAAATAATTATCTTTTCCTTCTTTGCCAGTAGATAAATCTAAAGTATCAAGTTCATTTAATTTAGTTAAAATTGCACTACTTGTAGCATTAGCACTACGCCCTTCAATACCAGTCTCAGCTTTCAGTTTTTTTAAGTCAATAGCTTTTGGTTTTTCATTACTTTGCTTAAAAACATTTTGTAAAAATTTCCCTATATCAGCAGTCATAGTATTTCCCCTTAATTATTAAGTATTGGTGGTGTTGCTGGTTCTGGTTGTACTTCTTGTGGTTGCGATGTTGGGCTTGGTTCTGGTGCTGGTGTCTGTTCTGGGGTTGGACTTTGTTCTGGTGTTACTTCTGGGTTTGATGTCGGTGTTTGTTCTGTTGTCTGTTGTTGGTTTGTTTTCTCTATTTGATCTTGTAGTTTTTTAATTGTCTTGTCTTGAGAGTCAAGTTTCACATAAAGACCTACTCCCGCTCCAGCTACAGCTGTTCCTCCAGCAGTGAAAATAGGATCGCAAGCTCCACCAGCTATTCCAGCAAAAACTGAAGCCCCCTGAACTACTGATTTTTTTAATCCTTGCTCTTCTCCCAAAAAGTTAGATCCAGCAATCCCAGCCCCAGTACCTGCCCCTAGAACAGCTCCCGTTTTTGACCCACAAGGCTTACCATTATTGCCCCCCGTTCCTTGTGTTGAATTAGTTGATGAATTAGTTCCTGTTCCTTGTACTGGTTGTTGATTTTGTGCCATCTCAAATCTATCAGTTACGCCGTTTACTATTCCAGTTGCGAAAGTTTTTATACTATTTCCTGTATTCTGTAACCATATTCCGGCTTTGGCACTTTTTGTATAATCTAGAATTTCGCCATTTGTACCATAAATAACACCGTTTGGATTTACAACCTGATCATAGACAGCTAAGCCTGCGGCGGCAACTGATGTTCCTAGAGCTGTTCCTACGGCGAATGCCCCTACTCCAACTGTGGTCGCCCCAGCTACAATTGATTTACCTACAAACGGTAATGCTCCAGCTGTCATAATAATCACCTCTTATACTTAAATAACTTTTAAATGTATATTTCTATAAACAATATAGTTATCCCTTGTTAAGAAAAAGCAAAGGGTTTAAAAACTTTAATACAAAATGAAAAAAATTTAATATTAATCGGCTTAAGGAACAAGTTTAAAGCAATCACAATGGCAAGTCTTTTTGCTAAAGAATTTTGTCTTTCACCCCCAACCCCCTGAAAGGGGGCTTTGCAAGCTGGAGTTCAAATGTGCTGTTTTACTAAAAACATTTAGTTCCCCCTCTCAAGGGGGCGGAGGGGGTTTAGCAAATAAAATTCTTTAGCAAATACTCTCTTTCAATCGTCAATTTAATCCAATTCTAATTTATTTTGCAAGAGGCATAATTAAGAAGCTAATTTTTTTGAATAATAAGAATAAATCTTTTTTTATCAGCCAAATCAAATTCAATTATTTCTTCGAGATTAAGTTTAAAATTGCTTAAAGCTTCTTGATAAGCTGAATCTTCATTTAAGTTAGTGGTACTTTGAGCTAAAAAATAACCATTTGGTTTTAAAAAAGGTTTCACGGCATTTAGGCATTCAAGCGGTTTGGCAAAAGCTCGGGCGGTAATTAAATCAAATTGCCTTTTATAATTTTGTTTTGTCTTCAAGATTTCAGCTCTCTCATGGCTAATATTGATTGAATTTAAAGTCAATTCCTCGGCTACTTTTCGTAAATAATTAGCTTTTTTTTGTCTTGAATCACATAAATAAGTTTCTGGTTTTAAATTAATTGACTGACTTAAAATATGCAAAATAATACCTGGTATTCCTCCACCAGAACCTAAATCTAAGTATTTAATATTTTCGGGTAATTTTAATTTTGAAATAGCAGACAAAAGCATAATTGTGTCTAATAAATGAAAAGTTAAAAAATCCTCTTCTGAAGACAGCCTAGTTAAATTCATAAACTGATTTGTTTCAAATAAAATTTTATAAAATAATTGTGTTTTGTTTTGCTGATCGAGGCTAACTTTTAAATTAAATTCTTTTTCAATCAATTCCCAAGCCATTAGCCAATTAGTAATTAAAGGTAATTTTTGCATTAATATATTTATTATTTAGTTGTATTGTTTTTTGTCATTGGTATAAAGCCTTTTGCCCGCCCAGTAATACCCGACTCTAGGTTTTTATTACCTAAGCCAATTTTGATAATCGGAGCAAATAAATTTTGTTTTTTTTCTGGATCAATTAAATGAGCTTTATCAACTAAAATCAAATAATCATTTTGTTTGTCTAGGACAGATTTATCTTGATTAATTAATAATTTCTTGCCCCAACCTTTTTTCAGCCCATAATTCAATTCAACTAAATCATTTTCATCATAATTGTTTTGCTGTGCTGTTAATAAGCTCTCCGTCGGGCTAATTTCTTTATTTTCAATCATATCCGCCATAATTACTAATTCACCCTGAGAGCCGTTTTTCTCGGAGGCTGGTAATTTCAAATAAGCTTTTTCTTTTCCGCCCCTCACAAGCAAAGAATTTTCAGTATAATCAATAAATTCACCTCTGATAATTGTGCCATCTGCTGTCTGAACCTCAGATTTTTCAGAGTTTTTAGATCTTACTTTTAAAGATTTTGTCTCAGTGCCATATTCAATGAAATCACCTTCAATAATTGTGCCATCTGTTTTGGTTAATTTAGCTTTTTTATTGCCATTAGCAGGCGACATTATATTTAAAACTTTAGATTGTAAATAATAAATAATTGGATCTCCATCACCACGGACATTATCTTTGGTTAATAAATAAGTATTTGCCCCCGAAAAGACAGCTTTTTCCATTTGTCCTTTAGTTTTATATAATTCCATATATTCCGAAAAAATATTCGCTTCGCCTTCCAGTGAAGTTATAACAGATTTTTTTGCAATTAATTGTTTGCCCGTTGATAAATTACTATTTAAGTCAATTTCTTGTTCTACTGATAAAATATCAACTTTTTGTTTTTTGCCTTTATCTTCAATTATTTGCCGAGCTTTTACGCCATCATAAGCTAATAATTTTTTATTAATTAAATCAATAAATACTCTTGGTGCTTTTAAATTTTGAGAAGAGTCTGTCGCTAAAACATT
>CANLFK010000134.1 GCA_947489925.1 Candidatus Caenarcanales bacterium | reverse complement strand
GTATTCAGCTTTAGAGCCTTCTTAAACTTAGGAATGTTGCTTTCAGAGAGCGAAAAAGCTAAAGATTTAAGAAGTAAAATCCTTGATATTGTCTTGGACAGCATTTATCAAACGGCTGGTGGCTCAACAAAATATATAAATCAAAGAGATGAAGACTTTATTCAGGCAATAGCCAAAGAACCTCAGTACAGAAAAGAATTTACAAGTGCTTTAAATGAGTGTTTAGAGATGGGAAATTATAAATATTCAGTTTATACAGACAAAGTTTATAAAGCCATATTTAAAGAAAATGCCAAAGAATATAAACAAATATTACAGTTAGAAGAAAAAGAAAATGCCAGAGATACGATGTATTCAGAGGTTTTGACTTTAATTGCTTCTTTTGAAACTGGTATAGCTCACGAAATGAGAAATAAAGCTGAAAGCTTGCGCAGAAAATTATTACCAAGTGAATTAGATGAAATTTTTGAAACATTTTCCAATCACCCCGCTCAAAAACCTCATATAGAGAGTGCCAGAACAAAAATGGCAAGTAGAGATTATGGATTAAGAAAAATTGTTCACCCTGCTTTAGAAGAAAATATAAAAGCATTATCTAAAGGCGAATTTGACCGCTTTTTAGGCGAGAAAAGTAAGGAATTAAAAGAAAGGCTTGAAGAGAATATTGAAGTTTTTAAGCGATTGAGAGATAGATAAAATGACTTGTAATTATTTTGATATTGAACATGCAATTAAAATACATGATGAAATAATTGAATTATCGGGTGGATTGAAAGGAATTAAAAATATTGGGATTACTGAAAGTACTCTTAAACATATTCAAAACGATGATTATTATCCGACTTTTGAAGATAAATTAAATCACTTATTCTATTGTATTGTAAAAAATCATAGTTTTAATGATGGAAATAAACGCTCGACAATAGCTTTATCTGCATATTTTTTAGAAATTAATAATTATTCTCAAGCTGGAATTAATCACTTTATAAAAGAAATGGAAAATATTGTTGTTGCTGTCGCTGATAATAAAATTGATAAACAGTTTTTAAAAGAAATTATTATTTATACAGTTCAAGGCAAAGAATTGAGTGAAACCATAAAGTTGCAATTAATAAACCAATTAGAAAAATAAATCAGTTTAATTGCCTTGCTGAAAGAGGAAGTGTTAAAACGGTATTTGTGAATAGGAGCTTAAGACGAATAAAAAAATAAAGAGTTTTAAAGAATCAAGTGTCAGTTATAATAAGTAACTTATATTTAATAGGTTTATTGTTTTAAGAATAATGTTTTTCTGGCTTTATATAATTAGTACTTTTGGATTGCTTATTTGGGGTTATTTGGCAGGCGATGCAAATTGGTTTTTGGCTTTAATTAATTCATTTCGATATTTTTTATTTTTGCCTTTAATTTTATTTTGGATTGAAAAGCTTTGGGTCGGCATTGAAAAGTTTCCTTTATTTTTGCTGACTTTGCTGACTGGTTTATTCATTTATTTTTATATTTGGTTTCCTTTTTATGAAGTTTTTGACAAAAGTAAAGTAATTGTTTTTAAAGGTGAGCCGCTTAAAGTAATGACTTTTAATGTTTTGGTCGTTAATCCAAGTACCGAAAGTATTATTAATACAATTAGACAGGCTAGACCACAAATTATTGCTTTGCAAGAAATCACCCCAACAAGAGCAAGCTCATTAAAAAACAGTTTAAAAGATTTATTTCCTTTTAATTCATCTTCCGCTGGAAAAAGTACTATTGATACTATGGTTTTGAGTAATTATCCAATTGTTAAAGTTCAAGAAATACCTTTAGAAGCTGGCAATAGTCAATTAGTTTTTATACAAACACCCACCAAATTAATTCCTCTGATTAATATTCATACCGAATCAATTGATCCATTAGATATATTTGGTGATCAGGATAATATTTTTATGGCTTATAAACGGCGTGAAAAGTCTTTTAATGACATTATTGATTATTTAAAAAGGTCTGGAATCAACTTGAGTGAAGTTATGATAGTTGGTGATTTTAATTCAACCGAAGGCAATCAAACTTATAAAATAATGCAATCAGCTGGCTTAATAGACTCTTACCGAGAAGTAAATCCGATTTTGCCAAATGCTTTTACTTTTCCGCATAATATGAAAGGTTTATTCAAAAAATTAAAAGACTTTTGGCCATTACTTAGAATTGACTATATTTGGGCGGGTTCAAGCTATAAATGCACGAACAGCGAAGTTGTAAACCAAAAAACTGGCTCAGACCATAAACCTTTAATTAGTACTTTTGGGCTTAAGTGAAAATCAAATGTCTACTCAATTGCCGATTTCTGCTTTTATTATTACTTTAAACGAAGAAAATAATATTCGTGAATGTTTAAATAGTTTGTCTTTTTGTGATGAAATCATTGTCATTGATTCCGGCAGTAGTGATTTAACCTGCAAAATAGCGACTGAATTGGGTGCAAAAGTAATATTTAATGCCTTTAATGGTTATACTGACCAAAAACAATTTGCCCTCGATCAATGCACTAATGAATGGGTTTTGTCTTTAGATGCTGATGAAAGAATTAGTGAAAAATTAGCTGATTTTATAATTAATAAATTTAGCTCTCTAGATGAAGGAACTGAAATTAATGGCTATGAATTTAAAAGATTGCATTATTTTATGGGCAGTTTTATTCGCCATTCGGGGCTTTATCCAGACTATAAATTAAGGTTTTTCCGTAAAAGTAAAGGTTATATTGCTGGTGAAAATATACATGAAGTTGTCAAAGTAGAAGGTCAAAGCCAAAAGATTCCGCTTAATTTAATACATTATTCTTGGATAAATTTGCAAGATTTTTTTAGCAAGCAAATTAAATACGCCCAAAAAGTAGCTCTCAATAAGCATTTTGCTGGAAAACAAACTAATATTATTGATATTTTGCTGAGAGCTTGTTTTAGTTTTATTTATCGTTTTTTTATTAGATTAGGTTTTTTAGATGGTTTTAATGGTTTAGTTTTGTGTTTGGGAGCGGGTATTTTTACTTTTTATAAATATTGTTGGCTGCATTATTTAAACAAATTTTATTATGGCAAAAGTCGTTTTTTAACTAGCTTTATTTTTAAACCATTACAAAATTTTTATCTTTGGGGGCATAATTTCAGGCTTTGGCTTTATGACAAAAAAATATTAAAAAGAAACAAATTATCTATTCCAGTTATTTCAGTCGGTAATTTATCGGTCGGTGGAGCAGGCAAAACTCCTTTTGTAATTTGGCTAAGCAAACAAATATCAAAACAATTTAATCTTGCAAATATTAGTGTTTTAAGCCGAGGTTACAAAAATGTTTCGGCTAAATATTCCAAAAACAAACCTTTAATCGTAAATTTACAAACTGAAAAAGCGATAGACCTATATGGCGATGAACCTGTTTTAATGACTGAAAGCTTAATTGAAGAGAATATAAATATTATCACTTGTCAGGAGCGGTATTTGGCTGGTTTAATTGCCCAAAATGAATTATTTTCTCCTTTAGCTATTCTGGATGATGGTTTTCAGCATATTCAATTAGAGCGGGATTTGAATATTTGCCTAATTGATTGCAGTGATATTGATTTTAAATATGCTTTGCCCTGTGGTTCACGCAGAGAGTCTTTAAGTGAATTGAAGAGAGCTGATATTTTTGTTTTAACTCGTGTCAAGCAAAATCCTTTAATTTATCAAAAATATATTAATTTATTAAAAAATTTGCATCCAAGTAAAAAAATATATTGGCTAGATGAACAGATCAGTAAATTCACTTTAGGTTTAAGCCCAGTGGAAGAATATTTGACTGAGAAAAAAGTTTTGGCATTTTGTGGTTTAGGCAATTCGGCTCAATTTTTTAGGTCTTTGGAAGCTAAAGGTTTAAAATTACAAAAAACTATTATTTTCCCAGACCATTATCATTATAAGACCTTAGACAAAGATAAATTATTGACTGAAATGAAAAATTCGGAATCTCAATATTTAATTACTACTCTCAAAGACGGAGTTAAGCTAAAGGATTTTGATTTTGAAAATAAATTGAGAATTGCTCATTTGGAAATACAAGGGCTAAAAAGCACAGAAAATGATATAAATGTAGAATTAAATAATTTGCTAGGATCAGTTATATTCGATAGTTTGACAAGTTGTAGAGAGGCTCAGGAAATTGACTAATCAAAAAACACTATATAATGAAATGCCCGAAGTGGAGTTGATAATTAAGTGTCAGGAAGGGGAAAGACAAGCTCTGGAAGTTTTGGTTAAACGCTATCAAAAAATAGTTTTTTCCATACTATATCAATTAGCCCCAGATTGGCATGACCTTGCTGATTTAGCCCAAGAAGTTTTTATTCGGGTTTATAGGCATATTGGTAGTTTGCGAAATCCTAAAACCTTTAAAGCTTGGCTCAATCAAATTACTATTAATCTTTTTTATGATGAATTGAGAAAAAGACCACGCAAAATTTCAACTATTTCTTTAGATCGTTTCTCAGATGATGAAGATGAACCGATAAAAGAATTCCCAGATTTGAGCCAAGGTCCAGACGAAATTGTTTTAAATCAAGAATTATCAAGTTTTATTCGTAAAGCTATGGATGAATTGCCGGAACAATTTAGAGTAGTTATAGTCTTAAGAGAATTACAAGGGCTAAGTTATGAAGAAATTGCCGAATCTTTAGACTGTGAGCTAGGAACAGTTAAATCTCGCATTGCCAGAGCTAGAGCTAGACTTCAAATTATGTTAAAAAACTATGTCGATCGTTTACCCAAAAATCAAAATAGTAAAGCACTTGGAACTTTGAAATCAGCTCTCCCTTATTAAATTTAATTAATCTTGATATTTATGAATATTTACGAATTACAAAAAATTTCTGAGTTTTTAGATGATGAAAGCACTGAACCTTTAATGGTCAAATCTTTAATTGATAATAATGCTGAATATGGCAAGGCTTATTATAATTTGCAAATTTTATCTTCTCACCTAAAGCAAGAATTCAACGCTGAAGCTTTTCTGGAAAGACAAACAGATAATTTAAATAATTTTTGGTCTAAATTAAATCAAAAGCTTGAAAAGCAAGAAGTGAATTTAAACTCAGTCTTAAACTTGTCTTTGGGGAATTTACCAGCTGAGCTTGAAAATTTTGATTTGTGGGCTAATTTGGAAAATAAGTTAGATACAGCTTCAGCTTTACCAGCAAAAGAAGAACAAGAAAAAACAGAAAATAATAATATTCAAGATTTAAACTTAACTGAATTATTAAAAACAGCTTATTTGCCAAATAGTTCACTGAAAGAAGATAATTTTGATGATTTTTGGCATAAAATAAATACTAAATTGAATTCGCAATATCATTCAGAGCTATTTACCGAAGATGAAAATTTCAAAAATCTAACAGATAAAGAAAAGTTTTTTATGGGTTTAAATCAATTATTAGACGGTGAATTTAAGTCAGCCAGCAAAGCCCAAATTGCCAATAATCATTTATTAGAGTGTGCTGACTGTCGTAAGTTGTATTTAGCTTTTTCTAAGCAAGCCCAAGTTTTAAAATATAGTTTTCAGCTGACTGACAAAGAGCATAAAAATATAAATTCAATTTGGACAAATTTAGAACAAAAACTATTCCCACCCGAAGAAAAAGTTGAACTGACTAAAGTTGAAAGTTATTAAATATCAGATTGATTAAGGAATCTTAAATTTTTCTTATTTATGCCATTTTTTTAAGCCATACAATACAATGTGTAACAAGTAATTGTGGTAAGACATAAGTACCTAGACAAAAGAAATATGGTGTTTTGTGTTGATGGAATTTAATATTTCATTGAGTGCCTGCTTAAGTGAGTTAAAATTAATATAAGTACCTAGACAAAAGAAATATGGTGTTTTGTGTTGATGGAATTTAATATTTCATTGAGTGCCTGCTTAAGTGAGTTAAAATTAATATATGCA
>CANLFK010000133.1 GCA_947489925.1 Candidatus Caenarcanales bacterium | reverse complement strand
ATTTTTTTCATGAGGCTTTTTATTTAACAATACATATATTAGCCTCAACCTTTTATTTTTTCTTTAAAAGTTTTGTACCGTAGTTAGGTGGAAAATACTAAACAGCTAAAGTAAATCACCCAAACTTCAATATTTATTTATAAAAAACGGGTTTTATCTAAACATTGACCGATTTTATTAAAGACAAATATGGGATTACTATCTATTTTTGGCGACTTTGGAGCTGGACAAGCTGTTTCACAGAGTTTTAGCCAAAATAAATTACAAGTTGAAAGCTCAAATGAAAATAATAATCAAGCACAAGCAGCAGCCAAAGCTAAAGGAGCTGAAAATGCTAGAGCTTTGCAGTCTGCGTCCAATAGTGCAATACAGGGCAATTTAGTTAATGATAGCGAAACTTCCCAGATTGCCGCTGTAACGACTGATATTTGTGATTTCAATATTCTTCCAATTAGACAAGCTTCTATTCAAGCTGCTGGTGCTTGGCAAGCAACTGGTGCAAATCAAATCAATGTCCAAACCCCAAATCCTAATTTACAAGATAATTTAGACGCTGCGGTTAATGTTTCTACTGCTATTCCAGCTGTTTTTTCTCCACAAACAACTTATCCTAATCCAGGCCAACCTTTTCGGGTAGCTATTGCGGGGGGTGATTCTTTACCTTTTGGAGGAAGTACTGCTTCAAATCAAAATGCTGTTACTCCATCTTTACCTCAACTTCCAAGCATAACTCCCCAAGGTTTAAGTAATTTTAATAGTGTTCCAAGCTTGAATAATGGCACTAATACAGTTTTTCCGAGTATGCCTACTTTTAATAATAATAGTGTTCAGTTCGGAGCTTTACCTAAACCACGAAATTCTGCTCAAAGCCTTTTAGATAGACTTAAAGCTAATAAAACTCTTAGAAATGCGGCTCAAACTGCTTCAGCTTTTGCGGCTTCTGGTCAAATTACTCGCTCTCATAGTATTGGTCAAGATGGAAGAGTTTTATTAATTGACAGTAATGGTGATTTGGCTGATCCAAGCAATCCTTCAGCTACACCTGGATACAATGCCGCCACAAATACTGCTCCTGGTATATCTAGCGTTTCGGTTTATTCAGGTAATGTCAAAGTTCCTAATTTACTTATTCCAGGTCCAGTACCAGGTAGCGGACAAACCACACCAACCCCACGAACAAGGAGTTCTGTAACTGGTAGTATTCAATTTGCCACCACTTCTAATGGAAAATCAACTGCCCAAAGAGGAAATCAATCTCAATTGCAAAATAAATCTGCTCTAGGAACTCTTGGCAGTTTTAATAATACAATTTTCTCTTTGATTGGTATTGCTTAGTTTGTTTTTAATTTGTTTGAGGAATTTGGTTTTTATACATTTGAAAGACTTTAGAAGTAACTCTTCTTTTGGTTTCCTTCAAGTGTTTTTTTAATTCTTTTTCTATGGCTAAATTCGGAATTAAAGTCATACCAGTATCCACTCTGTAAGCATAGACAATTTGAGTTATGCCTTCTTTTTGATTATTTGATTTTATTTTCCATGAACCTTCTAAGTCTTTTAAATCTCCACTAATTCGTCTAAATTTAATTTCATCTTTTGATGATTGGTTTAACTTAACTTTATAAGTGGCAGGTTTAATAAGACCAGACATTGCCATAGTACATTCAACAAGTTGAGCATTGTCTTCTTTTCCAACTAATTTCCATTTTTGCATACCTGGTATTAAAGGCATGAATAATTGATCATCATTTAAAATTTGCCTAACATAACTAATAGGTGCAGCTACTTCAAACTTTATTTCACCATTGCCACCACCTCTAAAAGATTTGACCTTCAAGCTGTCGGCATTGATTTTGTCGGCACTGAAGCTAAGAAATAAAATTAAAGTTAATAGATTTAAACAAATATTTTTTAGCATTATTATTTTACCTGAATTGGTTTGTGTATTTATAGATTTTTATAAACTGCTAAACCAAGCATAAACCATGAAGCCAAAAATAATAAACCACCAATTGGAGTAATAGCCCCAAGCCATTTTGCTTTTATCAGAGCTAAGCCATATAAACTACCTGAAAACAATATAATCCCAAAGGTTGTACAGAGAGCGGCAATTTTGAGTTCTGGTTTGGGTAAATTTGTTTGTAAAGATAAAATACCAATTAAAATTAAAGCTAAACCATGAAAAATTTGATATTCAACTCCCGTATGAAAAATTGTAAATTCATATTCGGTTAATCTTTTTTTTAGAAAATGTGCTCCAAAAGCTCCTAAGCAAACACTTAAAAAATTAAAAACAATTCCAGTCAAAATATAAAACATAATATCTATTGTATATGATTAGCTTTTCATTATAAAATAAAATCTCTTCATTTAATTATTTATAAAAGTCATGAGCGATAGCGATTTAATATTAAAAACCAAAGACAGTAAATTAAACCCTCGCCAATTAAGAAAATCTGGTTTAATTCCAGTTACAATTTACGGCAAAAATTTAGAATCTTTATCATATGTCATTGAACAGGCAGATTATAAAAGACTTGCTCTCTCAAAAGCGATTCAGACTATTAAAGCCAAAGCTGAAAACAAAGAAGGTCATTTATTAATTATTAAATCAATTGAAAGAGACGCTGTTTCGGAAGCAGTTTTAAATATTCAATTTCAAAAAGTTGCTCCAGATGATTTAGTTAAAATAGTAATTCCAATTGTTTATACTGGAAGTTCACCTTTGGTTCAGGCTGGTGGTTCTTTGTTTGTTAATAAAAAAACTGTTGAACTTTTATGTCCAGCTAAGTCAATTCCCGCTAATATTGAATTTGATTTAAGCTTTTTTGCTGGTGAAAAAATAATTGCACATTATTCAGATTTACCAATTAGCAAGGATTTGCAATTAAAAGGACAACCAAGCGAAATTATTGCTAAAGTTTCAATTCCAGCTTTAGTAGTTGCTACTGATCCGAAAGCTAAATAAACTTTTTTCGTTATGAATAAACCCACAATTAAGCTCTTCAATAGTTTAAAACGCTCTGTTGAAGAGTTTATTCCAATAAAGGAAAATAAAATCAGTCTTTATACTTGTGGGCCAACAGTTTATGATTCTTCACATATTGGTCATGCCCGAAGCTTTATTGTGTGGGACTGTTTGGTTAGGTTTTTTCGAGAAATTGGTTATGAAGTAAAATGGGCCAGAAATATTACTGATATTGACGATAAAATTATTAATCGCTCATTAGAACTGGGTATTGAGCCACAAAAATTAGCTCGCATTGAAACTTATAAATATTGGCGAGACATGAATAATTTGAATGTGCAATGGCCAGATTATGAACCTAAAGCGACTGAAAACTTAAGTCAAATGTTTGTTTTCATTGAAGGATTAATTAATAAAGGTTTTGCTTATAAAGCGACTAATGGTGATGTTTATTTTAAGGTTTCGGCTTTTAAAGATTATGGTCAATTAAAAAATATCAAAAATGAAGCTGAAAATATATCGAGGCTTGAAGATTTAAATTGTAAAGAAAATACTTCTGATTTTGCTCTTTGGAAAGCTTTTGATTCGAATGAATATGGTTTTGAAAGTCCTTTTGGGCATGGAAGGCCGGGTTGGCATTTAGAATGTTCGGCTATGATAAAAAATATTTTTGGAGAAACAATTGACATTCATGGCGGTGGAGAAGATTTAATTTTTCCGCATCATGAAAATGAAATCGCTCAATCAGAGGCTTTGCATAGTTGTCAGTTTTCACGATATTGGATACATAATGGCATGGTTTTGGTTAATGGTCGCAAAATGTCTAAATCCGAAGGTAATTTTGTAACTATTGAATCAGCTTTAAAAAAATATTCGGGCAATGCAATTCGCTTTTTTGTTTTGAGTGCACATTATAGACAATCAGTTAATTATACCGAAGAGGCTTTACAGTCAGCTCAAAATGGCATTAATAAATTATTTCAGATATTTGCCCACGATGAAAAAATTGAAATTAATAAAACTAATTTAAATCAAAACTTTATTGATAATTTTCATAATTATTTAGCTGAAGATTTAAATACGGCTTGTGCTTTGTCTATCGCTTTTGAAATTGCCAAATTAATCAATAAATCTGAAGGAAATATTACCGAATTGAAAAATACTTTGGCTTATATTTTGTCGGTATTGGGCTTTAATTTCAGCGAAAAACCAATTAGCTCTTTTAATGAAAATACGCAAAATTCAATTGTCAAATTACTTTTGGATATTCGTAATAATGCAAGGGAAACTAAGAATTTTCAATTAGCAGACCAAATAAGATTACACTTTGAAAAAGCTGGTTATAAGCTCAAAGACTCTACTGAAGGAACTGATTTAATTTGTGTTAATTAAAATGAAATAAAATCAAGATATATTTTAAGTTTAAAAGGGAAAATTTAAAATAAAGCTTCTATATTATCTTGCAAAATTATTATGTCTTCTTTGGCACAAGCTCCTTTAATCCAAAAAAACTTTCATCAGCTTTTAGAAAAATTAAAAGTTATTAATAAAGATTTACTAGAAGCAATTAAATTGCGAGATCCTAAGTCTGTGAATGAATTATTAGATAAAAGAATGCTTATTAGTAAAAGTACTGAAAATCTAAGTCAAGAATTAAATTTAACTGACAAAGACTTACCAGAAGAAAGCCAAGACCTTTTAAAATATGTTGTTAAGCAAGATCAAGAATTATTGGTATTTTTGGAATGGGAAGTACAAAAGCTACAAAGTAATTTTAAACAAATACAAAGACAGACTCAGTTAGGAATTTAAGCTTAAATAAAAACAGAAAAACTATAAAACCATAAAATGAAAACTCTCTTATACTTGATGATTGCCTTCAAGCCCTGAAAAACCTGCCTTCCGAAAGTGTGGATTTATGCTATTTTAAACTAAATTAAATTTTATATTTCTATTTATGCCAGAAAATCAAATTGCTAATAAACAAAAAACTTTTGAACAAATTAAACATACAGAAAATGGCACTGAATTTTGGTTTGCTCGTGAGTTAATGCCAATGCTTGGGTATAAACGATGGGAAGATTTTCATAAACTTGTCCAAAAAACAAAAGAATCTGATTTTGAAGACCAAACCGATCATATTCGGTACACACCGAAATTGATAAAAACTGGAAAAGGAGCAACCAGAGAAACAACTGATTATCAACTTTCGAGGTTTGCTTGTTACAAAATTGCCATGTTTGGAAAGACTGCTGAATGTGTGGAGTCCAGAACTTATTTTGCTACCCAAACTCGCAAACAAGAACTTTTACAAGAAGCTGAAAATAATCAGAAAAGATTAGAAAATAGAGAAAAATTGACTGAAAATAGAAAAAAATTAAGAGATGAAGTTTATACCAGAGGAGTTAATACAAATAATAAATTTGCCAAGTTAGAAGATAATATAAATCTTGGTTTGTACACCCAAACAACCAAAGCCGTCAAAAAACAAAAAAATATACCAAACGATAAACCACTAGACGATTTTACAAGTAATGTAGAACTGCTTTCTAAAAGTTTGAGCATGGAAATGACCAAAATCAATGTTAATAATAAAAATTTAATTGGTTTAAATCCTATTTGCAAAGAAGGAAAAGAAAATGCTGATGAAATTAGAAAAAGCTTATTAGCTAATGTGAGTTCGACAGATAAAAAACACAAAAAGCTTCTCAAGAATTCAAGTCTTAGCCCCCTAGGCTTACGCCATTCCCCGAAGGGGACACTCACCAAATCTGTTTTTTTAATTTTATGTCTTCAAGGTTTAAATGCTTAACTCCACTCTCTAATAGCCCACTTTCAGGGGGTTGGGGGTGAAAAAATAAAATTCTTTAGTAAAAAGACTTGTAATTAATGTGAGTTCGATGAAAAGAAAGAATTAAAAAGAGGGAATAGAAGGGAAGTCTGAAAGATTTAGAGAAGGTTTTTTTTGCAAAAAAGAATAAGCAATTAAAGCTGAGATCATATTAACAAAAGCATTTGCTGGTGAACGATGCCTTGAATGCTCAATTTGACATATATTTTTGAGAAAGTCATTAACAGATTCTATGA
>CANLFK010000132.1 GCA_947489925.1 Candidatus Caenarcanales bacterium | reverse complement strand
TTTTTGTACATCTTTTTCTCCGTATTCATCAGCATTAAACTTTGTTTCTAAATCAATAATATTTCTAAATGCAGTTCTGCCGTAAAAATAATTACCAACCTCTAAATTAGTATCTAAGCTGGATTCTCCAACTATATTAGTTTCGGAAGTACTTTTATAATGAAAGTTGAAATATTTCTCTTTATCAAAATCAATAATTAATTCGTATCCGTTTTTATCTTTAACATCTTTTTTCTTTGAGCAATAATCATTGTCTGGTAAACCTAATCCAGTTAAATAACCTTTCTTTTTTTGTGCTAACCCTTCACGAGCTTGTCTTAATTTTTCATCAGATATTATTGCATTTGCACTTTCAAAAGCATCAAAAATACAAGACTTTCCGCTACCATTTGCACCAATTAATAAAACTAATTTCGGTGGATTTTCGTCTTGCTGGCCAGTTAAATCAACCGTTAAAGCAGTGAAGCGTTTAAAGTTTTTTAGTTGTAATTTATTTATAAACATTGTTTTAAAACCTCGCTAATTTTATTAAAAAGTAAATTAAAGTTTGCAAAATCATCTTTATTATTTCTCTCTAAAAGATAATCACAGAATCTTTTTTTATCCAGCTCAAATGAATAGCCACCTTTATTATCATTTTTTCGAGTATAGAATTTTTCTCTATCTATAAAAGAATCCTCAAAAAACTTTATATCAAATAGGTTTTCAATTCCTACTGAACATATAGTATTTTTTTCATTTTGAGGTATTAAAAATGGTATTAAATTATTATCTTTAGTTCCCTTGCAAACATTAAATTCTTTCTTGGCATCAGTATCAAAAATGAATAGAATTTTATTACCTGAACTTTGTAATGCCATAAAAGCCCCTTTCAAATTATCCTTTCCACCGCCATCTAAAAAGCGAACTGGCAGGTCTGGTTTAAGTAAGTTTTTTGCTTTTTCTAGTAATTTGTAATTTTCACCTTCTGAAAAAACGATTATTTGCTCTTTATTTTGTTTTTGTAATTCATTAACTAAATTAACAATAAAATTCTCTCCTAAAGCAACATTAAAATATGATTTATTTGGATCATGTTTATCAATAGGTTTTAATACTTGTTCTTGATCAAAATCTAAACTATCAAAGTCAATAATTACACCTTTTTTATATTGCCTTGCATAATCAATAAACCCCAATGAATGGCTAGCAACCCAAACTTGCGAATTATCTGGTATCCACTTTTCGGTAATTTCTTTTAATAAATCAAATTGCAAACTAGTATTCAAATGTAAGTCTAATTCATCAAAAAAGTAAATTGCATCCTGAAAATAAGGTTCTCTGACATACAAATCAAAAATAATATTAATTACTTCTTTTTCGCCAGCACTTAATAAATCATAATGAATAATTGAATCACCTTTTTGAAAAAGTAATTTGGCGGGTTCGCCACCTGAAGGAGTTTTAAATTCTTTAAATTTTAAGCTAGTTTTTTCATTATTACCAAATATTCTTTCTAATGATGAATTTACCCTAGACAAAAGATTATTTATTTTATCTAGCTTTTCCTGAGCGGGAATTTGCGAATTGAAAATTTCATAAACAGTTTGCGTAACTAAAAAATCAAAGTCATTTTCAAATCTTTTATCATCTAAATCTATATATGTTCTAGGTCTATCTAAATTTTGAGAAATAGTTTCTTGTTTAACCTGACCAATTGTCTCTTTAGAAAGTCTTGGTAAATATCTAAAAGCACTTCTGCCGTAAAACTTTTTTTGTTCTAAATCTATATTTGTTTCGGCTTCCATAACGATAACTTTTTCATCAGAATATTTATAATCAAGTTTCTTTTTATCAAGCTCTATTAAAACCGAAAAATCAGACTGAATTGCATAAACTATAGAATTCCCATTATATACTATAGGATTATCTCTATAAGTCAAAGTATGGCAAATAGGTTTGCAGTAGTATTGAGAATCTTTTTTCTCGATTTTATTAATGACTATCTCAAAAGCATCAAAAATACAAGACTTTCCACTACCATTTGCACCAATTAATAAAACCAATTTCGGTGGATTTTCGTCTTGCTGGGGGGCTAAATCAATTGTTAAATCAGTGAAGCGTTTAAAGTTTTTTAGCTGTAATTTATTTATAAACATTATTTTAATTTTAGACAAAACACGGTTTTATAAATCATTTTAGCTGAAGACCTTTTCATTTTGCTGATATAATTCAATGCCTTTAGATTCTAAGAAATTTATTTGTATCTCTCTCCAAGTCACATTAGATCGAGGGTAGCTTTCTGGAGTACAAATATAAGCTTCTAATTGTAAATCTTCATAATTATTATTTAATTTCTCGCCAAATAAATTAATAGTATTATTAAATTGTTTCACTGCTTTTTTCCAATTCTTTCTTACTGCTCTTTCTTCTAAGCTATCTGCATTTAATTTCAATTCAATAAAGCAAAAATCGTTTTCATTAAACAAAATAAAATCACAATGACTTTCACCCAAACCTAATAATCCAGACTTTCCATCAATCGGGATAAACCCAACCTTGAGACTATTATTTTTAACAGTAAAAACTTTGTATAATTCATTGCTCAAAATTATATAAGCAGTACTTATTTTTTCATTTTCTGCTATGTAAAATGTTTTATTTAACTCTGTTTTAAATACTTTAGAAAAGTTCTCAAAAGCTTGATTCAAACGCTGTTCTAATAAGTCAAAATTTTTCATTTTCTTTTAAAAGTTTTAGCATGAATTTTGTATAAAGCATTAAATTCACTACCTAAAATTTCAGAAACAGTATCTAAATAATTTTGTTTAATAATACCTTTTTCATCATCAAAAATAGATTCACAATTATGAACATATTTTTCATCTCGACTCAGTGAATAAACAGAACAGTCTTTCGCTTGCAACCAAAATTCAGAAGGAATAATATTATTAACTTCATCTTTTGCCGAAGAATTATATTCAACTACTCTATTTGCAAATAATAAATTATTAAAAGCCGTAAGTATATAAGGACTATGAGTAGTAATAATTAATTGATTATCTTTATTATCATTCACCATCAAAGCAAATAATTCAACTAATTCTTTTTGTGCTGTCGGGAATAAATGAGCTTCTGGCTCTTCTATAATCCTTAAAACTGCCTTGTGAGAGCGTATATTATAAAATACATCTTGTATAATTCTAATTGCTTCTTGTTGTCCAGATGATGAATCTGATAAATAAACGGACTTCTCATTATTATTAAGTATGAGTTTTTCTCCATCACCAGTAATTGAATATTTACCTTTGAGTATTTTTTCAGCTTTTTCTTTTACTAAAGTAAGTTGAGCTTTTGTCTTCCCTTGAGCTAATTGTATTAAACCTTCAAAGCCACCATATTTTTTAAAAAAACCTTTTAAGCTTAAAACATTATTCATAAATTCAAGCATTAAATACTGGTCAGTTGTTAATATTTTGTCATTTTCTTTTATTTTCAAATCAGCATAAAAAGTATTTTCAAAAAAATCTGAAAAACCAACTGTTGTACTTCTTCCAGCAATTGTAAAGAGAGAGACTAATTGTTGTGGATCTAAGGTATTTGAAATTATATCTTTAAGTGTATAAAGATTAGATTCTAAAAGAGAAAAATCACCGAAACTATAGTAATGATTAAGACCTTCATCTAATTTTTCATTTGCATAATCTCTAAACTGTTCGGTAAATATAGTTCCCTCAATTGATATTTCTTCTTTATCTGATTTTAGTTTTAGCCATATATCCTCGGTATAAAAGAAAATTACTTCAAAATCCTGTTCAATAAATCCAAAAAAATTGTAGAAAGATAATCTAACAAAATTAGTAAATCCAGAAAAATTGTAGAAAGATAATCCAGCATTATTTATTAAATTATTTTCCAAATGAAGAATTCCATATGCGAAATCATAAAGCAAACTATTTAAAGTAGAAATTAAAACTGATTTGAAAAAATAAATTAACTTGGCTATTGTACTTTTGCCAGTAGCTTGTTCACCAATTAAAATTAATACTTTTTTTATTTCAATTTCAGTATCTTTAATAGCACCAAAGTTTTTAATAATTATTTTTTGCATAATACCAATTTTACTTCAATGTTTAAATATATCAAAAATATTTTTACCTTCGCTATTTTTGCAGGTTTTCAAATAATCATTGATTGGCTCTCCCTTTGAATTGAAGAGTAGTTTGAGACTTTGGGATTCTTGATAGGCTGTAGTAAAACCAGCTTCTTGAAGATTAGGTGACTTAAAGTCTTTTTTTATCCATCGGTATCTTTTGTAAGGTTCTATATCTCTCACAAATTTGCCATCAAAATCAAAGTAACCAATGTAAAAATCATCATCTTGGTAAGAAGTTCGGAAAGCTGTTTTACCATCCAAATCGATAATTATTGAATAATCAGAATCTTTACATGGTAAGTTTTGGAAACTGTAAAATTTATCGTCTTTTAAATATTTCTTATAAATTAGAATAGAAGGTAAAAAATTTTTTTCTTTAGCATTTTTCAAACAATTTACTATAGTTGAGTATTCTCGTTGGCTGATTTTAGTAGGATCAAGATAAACAGCAGAGGACAAACTAGAATTTGGTATCCAACTTCCCCTAAAAGAAAAGTAATTTTGCCCTTCATGATAAGGAGAATAGTCAAATATACTATCATATTGGTAATTCCTTTCTGGCCCAGGATATAGCTCTAAATCGTATTTTCTAGCTTTTATTTTCATAGCTTTTATCCTGCGAGAAAGAGTTTGCTTAGCATGGTCATAACTTTCTTGATTGATAACATCATACTTATCTTTTTGCATAAAATTTAGAATAGAAAAATTACCAATTTCTGCCGATTCTAAATCCATATTTTTGAAAAAATCCCAATTCTTTTCTATATTCTCAGAGCCAGCAGATAAATTCATTCCATAAATATCAATAATATGACTAATTAAAATCTTTTTATTGTTTTTTTCATAATATATGAGCTTGCTAACTTGATCTCCACCCCCACCGCCATAAGTTGCTTTTTTAATTTCCCCACCCAAAGAACCGCATTTGACCAAAGTCTCTTTTTTATTGCTAATAATATAATCTTCGTAATGGTAAAAGGGTGTGTGTCCAAATGCAAAAAAGTCAACGACTAAAAAAATTATACTTATTATAGTGGCTAATCCAGCTACAGCCAGAAACGGAGTAGCAAGTATAATTATCAATATTTTTTTTAATTTCATACTATTATTTTGTTTTAGGTCTAAATATATTAAAAATAGTTTTACCTTCGCTATTTTTGCAGGTTTTCAAATAATCATTGATTGGTTTTCCTTTGTCATTAAAGAGTAGTTTGAGAGTTTGGGATTCTTTATAGGCTTTAGGAAAACCTACATCTTTCAGAAATTTATCAAAATGACCTTTAATGTCATACTCGAAATATTCATCAATAGATTTTTCTCTAATAAAATTAGCTTTTTCATCATAGTATCCAAGGTAAACATTCTCAAGATAAACGGGAGCACCACCTATTTTAAATTTGGTAGTACTATTAGCTTCAATTGTGATTTCACCTTTTGGATCAAGACAGTTGATTGTTATAAATTTTGGATTGTATTTTTTATAGACAAAGATATTGCTTATACGAAAAAGAGATTTATGATTATTTCTGGCACAATTTACAATTTGCTTAAACTCTTCTTTAGTTACTGACTCTGGATTAATATAAGTAGCGTCAGTTTGCGGTAATTGGTAATAAAATGAGCTTAGTCTCTTTTCTTTTTCATACTGAACATCTGGACTATTGAGCTTTTCCATTTTTTCTTTAGCACTTCTTTTGATTTCATTAAAGGTTTTAGTATCAATTATTTCAAATTGTAAATCTTTTTGTAAACAATTCAGAAGAGGAAACGAAGCTATTTGAGAATTTGCAATATCTTTTTGATTTATATTTTTTCCACCGAATAAACGATACTCCTTAGCCTCTCCTCTTGCTGATCCACCAAGAAAAATTTTCTTATTATTATTTTCATAAACATAAATTGAATAGTATGAGGAGTTTGCAATATAGCTA
>CANLFK010000131.1 GCA_947489925.1 Candidatus Caenarcanales bacterium | reverse complement strand
TAATCTTTTGATAATTAATTAATTAGTTTGGGTAAATTAATTCTACAGATTATTAGGAGCAAGAATAATCTAGCCTTCTTATTTGACTAAGTGGAGAAAAACATTGTTAGGCTTTAATAAAAAAATAAATACAAAAAAAGGTTTAGTCTTATTGACTGCAGTTAGCCTTGGGCTTTCTTTTGGGTTTAGCCTAAAACTTAGAGCTGATATTGCAGTAGAGGGAAATTTTACAGGTGGCACAGCTTCTGATATAAGCAATAATAATCAGATTCAATTACAAAATGCCTCGCAAAACCTTAATCAAACTCAGGTAAATAGTTATAGCAGGGCTGGTATGGTTTCTTCTCCCGGTGGTGGTGGCTCAAATACTGTTATTGGCTCTCCTAGTGCTTTTGCTAATACTCATTTATTCAATGCACCTTGGAATTTTACGCCTCCTAATATTTTATTTCATTGCAGTAAAACGATAAATGATAATTCAGCTTTCAGTGCTTGTAGAATTATTAATATTGGGGCAACTTTAAGGCATGGAATTAAAGACCGTTTATTTGGTATTTATGATGAAAGAGAATTCATTGCTTCTGGCGGTGGCGGCGGTGTCTTTGGTGGTGGAGCAGTCATTGCTTGTGGTTTAAATACTTCTTTACCAGCGGGTTGTGTGCATTATATTGGTACTGGTTATGTTTTTATGGAAGAATATGGCACATCAGAAGCCGCTTTAGTAGCTTTATCACGCATGGCAGCACGGAATGGCGGAAATATTGTTGGAAATGTAAATTGTGGTTTTGCTGAAACAATTAGAAGTTATAGCACTTCCTTAGGAGCAGCTGCTGGCTTTAGTAATGGAATTGGGCAAAGTGGAGCAGTAAGTAGTTCAATCGGAGCAAATTGGGGAACTAGTAGAGTAAAAAGACCAGCTCAGCCACATTGTAGTGCTGATTTTTATACAGGAAATGCTTCTGGCTGTGCAATGGCTATGGGAATGAATCAGACTTATTTTCCACAACCAGTTGCTTATCGTAGATATTTGCCTCCAGCTCAATATCAGCCAGCGATGCAAAGACAGCCCGTACGAGGACTTTGGTAATAAATTAGGCTAAATGAGGGAAGTTAAAAAGAGGAAAACCTAGCTTTAAGCAAAATCTCCATACAATGGTTTAATAATAAAATAATCTGCTTGGGTAAATGAGTGGTAAGAAGATTATTCATAAAAAAGATAATCTAGCCTTCTTATTTGACTAAGTGGAGAAAAACATTGTTAGGCTTTAATAAAAAAATAAATAAAAAAAAAGGTTTAGTCTTATTGACTGCAGTTAGCCTTGGGCTTTCTTTTGGGTTTAGCCTAAAACTTAGAGCTGATATTGCGGTACAAGGAAATTTTACAGGTGGAACAGCTTCTGATATAAGTAATAATAATCAGATTCAATTACAAAATGCCTCGCAAAATCTTAATCAAACACAAGTAAATAGTTATAGCAGGGCTGGTATGGTTTCTGCTCCAGTTTCTGGTGGCTCAAATACTGTTATTGGTTCTCCTAGTGCTTTTGCTAATACTCATTTATTCAATGCACCTTGGAATTTTACTGCACCCAATATTTTATTTGATAGCAGTAAAACAATAAATGATAACTCTGCTTTCGGAACTTGTAGGATTATTAATATCGGAGCAAATTTAAGGCATGGAATTAAAGACCGTTTATTTGGTATTTATGATGAAAGAGAATTTATTGCTTCTGGACAACCAGCGGGTGGAGCTTTTGGCGGTGGAGCAGTAATTGCTTGTGGTTTAAATACTGCTTTGCCAGCAGGTTGTGTTAATTATATTGGCACTGGCTATGTTTTCATGGAAGAATATGGCACATCAGAAGCCGCTTTAGTTGGCTTATCACGGATGGCGGCAAGGAATGGCGGAAATATTGTCAGAAATGTAAATTGTGGTTTTGCTGAAACAATTAGAAGTTATAGCACTTCATTAGGAGCAGCTGCTGGCTTTAGTGATGGAGTTGGGCAAAGTGGAGCCGTAAGTAGTTCAATCGGGGCAAATTGGGGAACTAGCAGGGTAAAAAGACCAGCTCAGCCACATTGTAGTGCTGATTTTTACACAGGAAATCCTGCTGCTTGTGCTTCAGTAATGGCTTCCAATCAAACCTATTTTCCACAACCAGTTGCTTATCGTAGATATTTGCCACCAGCTTCAATAGCTCAAGAAGCACCAACAAAACGAATTATATTGCAAGTACAAGCTCCACCAATCGCACCACCAATGATTCAAATACCTCCACCTCCTATTCAAGAGCCTATTGTGCAAGGACAAAGTGTCAGAGGACTTTGGTAGAACTTTATTCAATGAAAAGAAAAAAATTCACCATTTTGCTGATTTATGAAAAAAAATTGTAAAAAAGGGTAATTATCAAGAAACAGAGGGTTTATAAATAAAAATGTCGTCTCCTCCTAATACAAATAATAGACAAAATAATTCTCAAGCTCGGGAATATAATAGAAGAGGTAATCCTTTAGGTGTTTTATTCGGATTATTGATTCTGGGAGGGGCTTGTTTTGGGCTTTATTATTTATGGAAAATGAAAAAAAATGAAATAACTAATATTTTTCCACAAACAAATCAGCCGAATCAACAGGCTTCATCTTTAAACTTAAACCCCAATCCAGATCAAACTAATAAAGTTCAATTAAATACCCCGACTTCAACGACAGAAATCAGCAATACTACTAATTCATATCCAAATACTAATACTATTCCACCTGTCTATACTCCACCACCGCCAGCTCCTCCAATAACTGGGTCAAGTACAAAAACAGCTCCCAGACAAAAACCAAAAAATATTGAAACTCAAACTCAAAATTTAATTTATCAAAGCAAAGATGGTAGAAAAAGAGTTCTTAGTGGTTATAGCGGAGTCAATGCAAATAATAATTCTATAAAAGCTCAGTCTGGCAAGTCTGCGAGTTATATATCTCCAGATAAAGTTTTGCCAGCTCGTGGCTTTATACAAGGTTCTTTGCAAAGCTTAATCAGTGATAATAATAAATCTGTAGCAAATGGTTTACCCAGACCAAATCAATTAATTTACTTTGCAACCAACTTTTATATCAAAGAAAAGGCTTTATTATTTGCTAGTAATAAGCTAAAAGCTTTGGGTTTTTATCGCACTCGTTTATCCTCAGATGAATATGATCAAGGTCGCCCACTCATTGTTGAAGGATTAGATCAAAACAATAATCAAGCCTTTTTCTTTGCAAAACCTAATAATAATGAGACTCTCTGGAAAATCGAAATTTATGAAGCTAATCATATTGCCTCTAAGTAATGTGAGTTTTAAATAAATTTCTTTTGAAAAGAAGACTCATAATCTCCAGAATATTCAGTTAATGGAATAAAGCTTTTTTTACTCGCATTACAAATAGGGCAAATCCAATCCTCTGGAATATCTTCAAAGGCTGTTCCGGGTAAAATTCCTGAATCAATATCTCCCACCGCTGGATCATAAATCATTGAACATTTACGACAAATCCATTTTTGGGTTAATTTGTCAGTATTTGGTTCTAGTAATTTTAATTTTTCTTTATTATTAACTTGATTTAAAGCATCTTCATATTTTCGGGCATGTTGTTTTTCAATAGAAATTAATAAATTGAATTTGCGGCTTGCTTGCTTAAAAAGATTGGCATGTTCTTCAGATTCATTGATTTGCTCTTGAAACTGACTTTGAGCTTTACCGTTTTTATCCAGAATAGCCTGTTTATAAAATTCAGGATACATGCTCATGAATTCATATGTTTCTCCTTCAATTGCCAATTCCAAGCATTTTGAAACTAATTCTTTTTTTTCTTTTTCGGATAATTGTTTAGCATCTTTTACTTCTAATTCTGGGTGTAATTCTCTAAAGTGGGCAAAGGCATGCTCTGTTTCTTGTTCAGCGGTTTCTTTAAAGAGCTTAGAAATTTCAACTTCACCTAATTTTGCACACAGATTAGCAAAGAATAAATATTTACGATTTGCCATAGATTCACCAGCAAAAGCAGAGTTCAAATTTTGAATTGTTTTATTATTTTCCATTACGATTAAAAAGTTTTTCGTTTTCGCTAAAACAAGTATAACTTAAACGGTCTAGGACTTATATTTGTGTCCTTACTTAATTCCTAGATTTATTTTGATTGGTATTGCAATTAATTCTTTTTCTGTGCCGTAATTAAGCCAAACTTGGGCAATCAAATTATTAGAACTTGAAAAGTTTGGAAAGACAACTTCAATGTTTTTAGCGGTTCGCAATTCCTGCTGCAAAAAAGAAGGTGATTTAATTTGCCACTGAGAACCTTTTGGTAACATTTTTTCTAAAGAATTACTTACTTTTTGTTCCACCATTTGTGTATTATCAGCTTTGCAATTATCAATACAAATCAAATTTAAGCATATTAAAAGACTTAAGATAATTTTTTTGGAATTGTGAAAGTGCATAAATATTTTATTGTGAAGTTTTCTATCTAATTCAATCGACCTAGAAAGAACTTTAAACAGAGTATTTTCCCTAATAGTTTTTAGGGCTTTCGGCAAGTTTTTAATACTTTCAATCCATTACCAGAGTCTTAAATTGAATAAATTGGTAAAAGAAGTTTATGTCATAAAGTTAGGAGTTCCTTGTATGAATAAAAGATTACCTCTCATTGGTTTTTTAACTTTTATTAGTTTAATCATGATTTGCTTAATTGTCGGTATTTTTCCTTCTCAGGCTTGTGGCGGTGGGGGAGATTGTAATGGTGGCTGTGGAGGTAATATGAATATTGCTTCTTGGGGACCATCTAATTATCAGGAAAGATCCATTTATCCATTAAGGGGTTGCGGGCCAACTGGCTGTATTAAAGGCTGGAGAAGTGCAATTATTAGCCCACCGCCAAATCAACCATATGGTGGTCAAGTATTAGCAAGCCCTCCTATTGGCTGTACTCCACCAATTAATACCTGTGGCGGTGGTTGCAATGGTTCTTTTTCAGCTGGCTATTTTGGCGGAAGATAAATTTTGCAATAATTAAAAACGATTTGAAAACATAGCCATTAAAGCTAAAACTAAAGCAACCAAAGCACCTGTTTTAAAAATATAATCAGAAACAAAAGGCTTTCGATCTGGTAAATAAGGTACTTCTTCCAAAGAATCTAAAGTCCAATCTTTTTTTTCTGGCTCAGAAGTTGTTTCATCTTTTATGTCTGTCATCAATTTTCCTCTTAAAATGAAAAGGTTTTAAGTTGATTATGCCTAATTAATTTGTAAAATTTCAGATTGAAGCACATCTTGAGGGGAATTATTAGCAATTTGAGCATAATGTAAATAAGCAGATTTATAAACCTCTAAATGATATTCAAATCTTTCTTTTAGGTTTTCATACCAAGTTGGATTATTTAAATTAATGGGCAATTTTTGATAAGCCGTTACCGCTCCAATTAAATTGGCTTTGGCTTTTTCACATTTTTCACGGGCTTTTCTTTCTAGGCGACTTTCTTCTTTTTGGTTTTCTTTTTTATTATTTTCTTGTTTTCCCTTTTGTTCTGGGTAATTATTTTTAATCTCTTCAAGTTCTAGGGATTCGCCTAAAATTTCTTCAGGTTCAAAACTCAAAAAGAAAGGCGATTTTGTTTTTTTAGTCTTTGAGGAATCAGTTAAATTTTTTCGGGTTAATTTTTCGGCTTTGTCTTTATTAGAGGCTTCACGGGCAGCTTGTTGGGCTAAAAGTCTTTCCTGAAAAACATTATAATTAATAACTTTATTAGTTGGATCAATTGCCATTTTAATTCCTCTTTATATAATTTATTTTACAAGATTTTGATTAACAATTATTTTAATAAATTATTTTTTTGCCCAAAATCACCCTAATAAACAGTTTTAATCAGGCAATTTATATACTAAAAAGTTGAAATTTAATGATTTTTGCCTATTTTTAATTAGTAATTTGTGTTAATTTTATGTATAAGTTAAAAAATCTAATCAATTTACAAATTAAATTAAAGTATGTCAGTCAAAATTCGCCTTCAAAGACATGGTCGCAAGAAAAAACCTTTTTACAGAATAGTAGTTATGAATTCTAGAGATCGCAGAGATGGTCGCCCAATTGAAGATTTAGGTTGGTTTGATCCTTTAAATGATGATCTTTCT
>CANLFK010000130.1 GCA_947489925.1 Candidatus Caenarcanales bacterium | reverse complement strand
ATTAAAAATTGCAAATGAACATACTTTAAATAATAATCCAGAAAAGTATATTGAATTTATGACTAATTTTGTTAAAAACGCTACTGATGAGCAATTAGATAGTGTGTCTTATAATCATTTTGAGGAGTTTTTTAGTAAGCTGAAAACAAATAAACTAAGTGAAAATACTATAAATAAAACATTTGAGCTTTTAGGATTATGCTCTCTCAAAGAATCTAATTTTGTAAGCAAAGTTTTTGAGAATTTGGCTTGGGAACAATTAATTGAATATAATCCAGACAAAGCTTTTAGAATATTAAATACTATTGCAAATAAGCATGAATCACAAGAAAGAGTTTTAATTTATCAATTTACAAATCATTTAGACAATTATCGATTTGTAGGTTATTCAGTTAAAGATAAATTATCACCTGAAGTAAAAGCTGAGATAGTTTTAACTCTTTCATCGAGAGATTTTAGATTTCATCATTATCATTATGACGATAGAACTATAAAATATATTACTAAAACCTTATTTGAGTATGGAGTTTTAAAACAAAATGAAGATAATAAATACTTTGAATCTTTAAAAGAGTTTATTGGGAAAAATTATTCTTCTAATTCTTATTACACAGAAAGAAAAAATTACTTACAAGAAATTATAGTAAAAACGCCAACTGAAGAAATTAAAAATAAAGAAATATTAGATTTATTTGCTAATGATTTTATATATTCTAACGATATGAATTTGCACTCAAAGTTAGTAGAAATTGACCCAGAAAGAGTATTAAAAGAACTATATGATCAGAATTTTGTGGGAGACTATTTACAATATACAAATAAAGAAAAATTGCGGCAAATTGGCGTTGAAATTGCTTTAAAAAATCCGAAAGAAGAATATGCTCAAAAAATTATAGATGCAACTATATTGGATCATTACTTAGAATGGGCAAAACCTGATGAGAATAATCGATTTGCAAAATTAATAGAAAATTGCTCAGGTGAAAATCTTTGGAATTTAGTTCTGGATAAGCTTTACCATATTGATAAAACATATTTATTTAGAGATGAATTAATTAGTAAGTTGGAAAATAGTATCGAAACTTTACAAACAAAAAATTATTCTTGGACGCTTTGCCACCTTTTATTGAAATTTAAAGATTACCCTTTAACAGAAGAAAACCTTAAAATTAAGTCATTAAAAGAAAAGCTTGTTCGAGAAATTATAGAAACCGAAAATGTTGATGCAGAAACACTTTTCAAATTAGCTTCTTTTTGCCCAGAATCAAGAGACTTAATAGTTGCAAAACACTTTAAATCTTTTGACAATAATACTTTTAAATCTTTAATTGATAAATTACTTGCAGAAACTAATGAAAACAACTTTGAACAAAACAAAATATTCTTACAAAAAATAATTAATCATTTAGGTAAAGAAGAAGTATTAAATATATTAGTTGAAAGGAGAAAAAACACAGCAGAAAGAATTTATAATTTACAAACGGTTTTGACAGATAAAGTGATTTTTGAATTAGGATTAGGTAATAATGAGTTTTTCAAGCTGATTAAACTTGAACTTAGTAAATCTATAATTTCTTATATCCATGATAATAATTGGAAACAGCATGTAGATAATTTTTTCAACATTTTAATGTCAGAAAGCAAAGGAATATATTTAAAAGATCTTTTTATAGATAAATATATTGATTACCGTGAAAGAGATAATACACTTAAAATACTAGAAAATAATATACAAAGCTTAGATTATTTAAAGCCAGAATATTTCGATCCAGAGCAGTTGAATTCCGAGCAAAAGCAAATACTATTTGAGAATTTACGGAATATTTATAGAAGTGCAAAAAGCAAAGAATTTATAAGTAAATTGCAACCATTAACTAAAAAATTATTTATGGAGAATGATGGAAGCTTATTTGAGGAAGCTAAGACTGATGTGCTGTCTGTAATTAAACATCCAGAATATGATATTATTGTAAACGCTTTGCCAGAGCTTGAAATAGATGTTAAAAACAATTTAGAAAAAGCATCTTTAGAAAGCCCCATTGGATTTATCAAGTCATTTTACGAGGTAAATAAAAGTGGAGATATATCTCTGAATGATGATTTCCGTTATATTTTATATGATTCTAATTTATCTAGTTTCTTTCAAAAGTTAATTATTGATCGAAGTTATGAAATTTTAGTTAATGAGCAAAATGAAGAAATATTAAAGATTTTCAATCATGTATCTGAAGAATTTATACTGAAAAATTTGGAAGATAATACTGAATTAACTCCAGAAAATATTAGTAAAATCAATACAATCTTTAAATTTCAACAAATAAAAAGTCAAAGCAGTATTTCTAAGACAATTAAATCTTTATTAGACAGAATCAATATTGAAAAATATGAAAACGCAAGTAATATAAAAAAATTGTTTAATGAATCTCCTGAACTAATACCTGTTTTTATAAATGAATTGAATAAATTTGAATCAGAAGAGTATATTATCAACTATAAATTTATAAAGAAAATTGATAATACTCAGCTAACCAATTTGTACAAAGAAAACCTTTTAAAAAAGCTTGATAATTCAAAGATTTCTGGCTCTATTTTTAAAACGCAAGATATTGATGATACTTTGCTTGATATAAGAGACGAATTGGTAAAAGACCAAAATGAAAGAATAGAAATTGAGAATAAGCTTTTTGAAAGGCTGGAAATGGTCTCTCAAGAACTTGAATTATTTGAAAGTCGTATTTTAATGTCTACTGATGATACATATATAAGTAAATTAGCAAATATTGAATCTATTAGTGATAAAGTACAAACCTTAATGAATAATACTTTTTCTGCTTGGCTGACCAACTTAGAGGTCTTTCCGAGATTAACTTCGGTAACTGTAAAGAATGCTAATATTTATAAAATATTTCCTGAATATGAAAAGATTTATAGTAATTATGTTCAATCAAATAAATCTAAAATATCTGAATTTTTAACTGATAAAATAGCTATAGAACATAAAAATCATAATAGTATTTCTGACACTGAAAAAGAACTTTGTTTCCTAACTGAAGTACTAGTTCATGTATTAAGCTTTGACTTAGAAGATACTAATAATACGACTAAAAATATTACGGATAATTGGTTTAAGGTAATAAGTGAACTTGCTAATAAGTCTAATAATTTACCTCAAACTTCTTTAAATTATTTAAGTGATAAATTAATTATTGATATACAAAAACTTACAGCAAATCGTACGGATATAGATTTGACAGAAATAATAAATAAATTAGAAAATCTAAAAGCTAAGCCTTTACCCAGAGTACAAAATCTTTCATTAAAAATAAGAGAAATAGAAGAAACTGACCCAGAAGGAAAGATAAACAGAGGAATTGAAAGTAATAATTTTACTCATTTACCGACTACTACTCAAAAAGTTTTTTCTATACTAAAAAATACTGAATTGTTGAGACAAGAAATTAATATTAATAGTGAACTCAGTAAATTAATTCCAGAATGGGGAGATAAATTGAAAGAAGAAGGAGTTTATCAGCACGCTACCCACTATCATAATTTTGATGAACATACAAGACAAGTAATTGAACATACTAAAGAATCAGAAATTTATAAATCTTTAGCTGAAGAAGACCAAGAAAATATGCTTTTAGCCGCTTTATTACATGATATAGGAAAAGCTACTGCTCAAACCAAAGAAGCCGCTTTTGTCGATGATGGACATGGAGACAAATCACTAGAATTAGCTTTTCAAGTTGCAGATCGTTTAGGCTTAAGTCCTGTCAGAAGAGACCGAATTGCAAGATTAATTGAAGTAAAAGAATATTTAACCGAAGGTCATCACTGGAATACAACAGACCCGATAGAATTACAAAAAATAGCTTTTAGGGCGGGTACTGAAAATTTCTTGAATATGTCAATTGCTTTAGGTAAAGCTGATAGTTTGTCCGTACAAGATTCATCAAATTGGTGGAATTCACATATAAATCAGATTAATAATTTAAAAAATAAAATAATGCCTTATATTACCTCTTTAGAAAATTCTCATTTTCCTTTATTAAACTGGGCAGATCACTTATCAAGTTTATTTAAGAAATATCCAAGTAATACTTTTCAAAGAGACCAATATTCAAAACCTATAACAATATTAGAATTACCACACAAAGCTAATTATCAATTTTTAGTACATATACCAAATTTGCAAAAAACTACTCAAAATTTTCATTCAATCGAAAGGTCTGGTATATTTTCAGTTAGTTTATGGGGAAAAGGATTACATAGACCTTATGGTGGAAATACTGGAGCGGCTTTAATTATGAGAACTAATGCCGAAAATATTATGGTAGCCGCTGACTCTAATATTGGTTCGGGTACTGGTAAATTATTAGAAAGTTACTTGCATAAAAACTTATTTAATGAATCTAAAGTGCCTACAGATATTAAGTTGGATAGTGCTAGAGAAGATACTACTACTGAAATACAGAAGTTAATCAATGGACAATTCACAAGCATTAAAGAAGCATTTGAAGCATATAATTATTATTTAACTAATAAAAAAATTCCAGATTCAGTAATTAATAAAACTAAATTCTTACAAACACTTTTTCAAATTCAAAGTTTAATTATTGACTCAAATAGAGTTGGATTCCTATTGAATAAGGATCATAAATTAAGACCAGCAACAAATAGAAATTATGAAATGAAAAATAATAATGAATTAGTTATTTATAAACCCGAAATCGAAGGAATTCTTGTCTCAAGGACTAGCCCAAATCAGCCACTAAAAGAAATAATTAGTGAAGAAACGGAAGATTTTGCAAGGAAATTTAATTTACCAATCATTGTTACAGAATATTATAAAAAATGAATAAACTATAATTTACCTAAATACAATGATTCTCCGATTTGGCAAATTTCTGAAACAATAAAACCTAAAAATTAAGATTATTTGTTTTTATTAGGCTTTGGGGCTTAAAATTTTAATTTGTCTATTATTAAAGTAAATTTCTTGGAAGACTCTTTTAAATCAGATAGTGCTGAGAAACCACAATTTCCGAGCATAAATCCTAATAGTATCAATGAGAAAGAAGCTTTGATTAGTTTTATTCCTTTGGCTGAAATGGTTGCGCGTAAGGAATCAAAGCAAATGCCATCTTATGCGGCTGACTTTCGGGAATTGGTTAATATTGGACTAATCAAAATAAATAATTTAATAAAAGAAGCCTCAACCAAAAAGCAAACCTATAATCCAAGTTATATTATTCAGGCTATTAGCTGGGAAATTAAAAATAAAAACCGCCAAGAATCTCATCAAAGAGGCGAGTTTCGCAATCCAGTTCGCAAACAAGAATTAGAAGAAAATGGTTATACTTTAGCTGAAATTCGGGAAGCTGTACTAGAAACAGTTGTCTCTTTTGAGGAAAGCTCTTTTGAAATTGCTGATGAACAAGCCATAGACCCTGCTGAAGCCGCTGAATTGGCTGAATTAAAAAAAGCTCTCAAGGAAGCCATAATTTTATTACCCGACCATTATAAGCAAGTAATTGAGATGAGATTTTTTAAAGGCTTAAAAGGTGTTGAAATTGCTGATCGGCTGGGTGTTAGTTCTACAAGGGTAACTCGTATTATTCAAGATGCCATAAATTTGATGAAAGAAAGACTAAACGAAAAAAAATTGCTTTAAAGCTAACCTGACCACGGTACAAAACTTTCAGGTGTTTCATTGAGAGCCTATTTCTCGACAATTAGTTTCTAAAGAATTTCATTTTCAGACCCCCAACCCCCAAAGGGGGCTTTTAGCGAGGGAAGCTGAATGTTAATAAACAAAGATTTATTGAGTGTCCCCTTTGGGGAACGGCGTAAGCCGAGGGGTCTAAGTCTTAAATCCTTTAGAGTATTTGTTTTTTGTACTATAGTCAGAAAGCTAATTTAGTACTTTGATTAATTAATGTGAGTTCGATGAAAAGAAAATCTGAAAATGCTGATTGAAGCGAAACTTTAAAGCAATCACAATTGCAAGTCTCTCGCTAAAGAATTTTGTCTTTTCACCCCCAACCCCAAGGATTTTGCATGAGTGGGAAAAAGATGATAAAAAGAGCATAGAAAAACAGACTAAGGAATTTCTATGCAGAATAATTTTATAGAATTTATTAACAAAATACCTGATCCTCGGA